>NZ_JBHZOP010000051.1:0-6654 GCF_042787595.1 Stenotrophomonas sp. YIM B13575
CCACGCCGTGCGTGGATGGTGCACGGGAAGGTTCAATCCACGCATGGCGTGGATCTACTTCATGCCTTCGTTGATCACCCGCCCGTCTTTCTTTCCTGCGGCGCCTGCTTCGGCTGGGCGGTCAGGAACGGGTGCAGGACCGAATCCGCGGCAGCCACCGCGCTGCCCATCAGCAACAGGGCAACGGCAATGGCGGCCATCGGAACGATGCGCGGGCGCGTGCTCATCGGTCTGTCCTCACTCCCAGCAGCGGTCGGTGCGGCCCTTGGCGGTCTGCGCACGTGCACAATCACGCGGTGCAATCCGCCCTTCCTGGTGCTCCACCCGCTGCTTGCCGCCATTGTCATCTCGCGTCAGCTCGAAGGCGTCGTACAGGCGTCCGGTAACCGTGCGCGCCTCGTAGCGCAGGTGCTGCGGATCGATACGCAACACCTGGAACAGCTGGGTGTCCTCGCCCACTGGCTCCATCGTCCTGCGCGCCTCGTCCGACAGCCGGTACTGCTTCGGCCCTGCCACGGTCACCACGTACTGCGGCGTTGCCGCCTGCCCTTCACCGCGACGGCCGTAGGTGTGGTCATGCCCCTGCAGCACCAGATCCACCTTGTGGCGTCGCACCACCGGCAGCAGCACCTTGCGCAGGGCGGCGTTCTCGCGGCCCTCGCGCGGTGAATAGAACGGCTGGTGCAGCAGCACGATGGTCCACGGCTGCCTGTTGCCGGTCAGCACCTCGTCCAGCCACTGCGCCTGCGCCTTGGCGGTTCCCAGATCCAGCGCTGATGTGCCGTCGACCACGGCCACGCGCACACCCTGCGCATCGAACCAGTAGCTGGTACCCGCCGCGGCATTGGCGCCGTTGCCCGGCAGGGCGAAGGTCACCGGCCAATGACGGCCCAGCACGCGGCGCTCCTGCGGGGTGTCCTCGAATTCCTCGAAGTACTCGTGGTTGCCGATCGCCGGCGCCACCAGCGTCTCCTGTGCCAGCCAGCTGGTGGCGGCGAACCACTCGCCCCATTCGCTGTCGTCCATGTTGTCGCCACCACTGACCAGGTCACCGGCAAACAGGCTGATCCGCGCATCCGGTGCGGCCTTCTGTGCGGCCCGCACCACGCGGCTGACATGGCTGACGTTCTTGTTCTGGGTGTCGCCGAAATACAGCAGGGTCAGCGGCTGCTCGGCAGCGGCCAGCGTGCGCAGCTGGTTCCACGCGCTCCAGCTGCCATTGCCCTGTACGCGATAGACGTACAGGGTGTCCGGCTGCAGGCCGTCAATGTCGGCGCGATGATGATGCGACAGGCCGTTCTCGGTCTGTAGCACCTGGGTGGTTGCGCGCAGCTGGCGGATGCCCTCGATGGCCGGCGAATCGTCGGCCAGTGCGATTTCCAGCAGCGGCGACTGCACGCTGCCGTCGGTGCGCCAGGCCACCGCGAAGCCGTGGCTGGGGTCGACCGACGGAGAGGCGACGATGCGGTCCGGCACCGATGCGGCTGCGTAGTAACGGCTACCCGACGGCACCTGGGTGTTGGGCTCGGCCGCCGCCATCGCCACCGATGACAATGCCAACAGCAGGCCGACCGCAAGCAAGCGCATCAAACGCGCGCTCACGAACCGCACTCCAGCGGCAGGGCCAGCTGCTTGGCAATGCTCTCCCAGTCGAAGGCCACCACGCCCTGGTCATCGTGCACCGCGTACAGGGCGCCGTGCGGGAACCGCGGCGTCGGCTGCTGCATCATCCAGATGCCATCGGTGTTGGCCACGGTATTGCCCTGGAACGCGCCTACCGGCTTCAGCGTATGGCGGTCGAACAGATGGAACACGCTGCGCTGCTTGCCCTGCTCGGTGGTGATCCACCAGCCGTCCTTGCCACAGGTGCGCAGCATCACGCCTTCGGCCTGCGCCTTGAACACGTCGCGGCCGAAGGTAGTGCCGGTGAAGCGCCCCGCAAGGGTATAGACCTTGAATTCGCTGGCGTAGCTTTCGTCCTCTTCGGCGATCAGCAGGCGATCATTGGCCGGATCACCCCAGATCGATTCGACCACGCGCAGCGCGCCGGCTTCGCTGGTATCACCGATGCTGGCCGACAGCGTTGCCTGGACCTTGGTACCGTCGCGGATCACGTGGTACTGGCGCACGCGCTTGTCCAGCTCGGCCAGCGGCGGCAGGATGTCCTTGCCCTGTGCGTCCTCGCCGTTGTCCCAGGAGTCGGTGACGTAGACGCTGTAGCCATCGACCCGGCGGTCCACCCACAGGCCGTAGGGCTTGCGCAGGTCGTCGGCACCGAATGTAGCCAACGGCGTGAAGTCCGGCAGCGAAAGCACCTGCACACGGTGGTTGTCGCGCTCGACGATCCACAGCAGGTCATCGATCACTGCGATGCCATTGGGACGATCGAACTGGCCCAGATCGGTGCCGGTGCTGCCGACGTCACGCAGGTGCTGGCCAGTGCTGCCGTCGTAGACCACCAGCTTGTCGGTGGCCTTGGCCGTGGCGATCAACCAGGTCTTGCCATCCGGTGCCTGCCAGGAAGCCGGCGAATCGATGTTGTCGGCCGGGGTCATCGGGGTCAGGAACGCCTCGGCGATGGTCACCACCTTGCGCTCGACGGGTGCCGCAGCGCCGGCCGCAGCCGGCGCCTTGTCCGCTGCCGGTGTGCAGCCGGCGGCAAGAACGGCGGCCAGCGAGGCGGCCATCAGGGTCATGCCGCGCACCATCACAGTGCCACCTTCAGGCCAACGGCGTAGGTGCGGCCGTACTCTTCCAGCTGCAGGGTGCGCGAGCGCGTGCCCTGGTACAGCTCCAACGGCTTGTCCAGCAGGTTCTGCGCTTCAAAGTACACGCTCACGTTCGCGTTGAACTTGTAGTCCAGCGAGAAGTCGAGCTGGGTGTTGGGCGCCACATAGATGTCGAACGCACGGCCCTTGCCGATGCTGTCCAGGTATTCGCTGCGGTACACCGCCGCCAGGCGCGTGCTGAGGCCATACTTCTCATACCCGATGTGTGCGCTGTACACGTGCTTGGACGCGCGCGGCAAGGTGAAGTCCTCACCGGCGCGATCCTCGATGCCGGCGTCGAAGTCGGTATCCAGCCAGGTGCCGCTGGCGCCCACCAGCAGGCCGTCCAGGCCGGCGGGCAGGAAGGCCAGCTGCTGCTGCCAGTTCAGCTCCGCACCACGCACCGTGGCCTTGCGGCCATTGATCGGCTGGGTCACGTCGAAACCGCCGTACGCCGGATCATTGGTACGCACGGTCTGCACGATGTAGCCGTCGATGGACTTGTGGAACAGACCGAGCGAGACGATGCCGGTGCTGCCGAGGTACTTCTCCACCGACAGATCGATGTTCTTCGACTCGTACGGGTCCAGCTCCGGGTTGCCCAGGCGCACTTCCTCGTCGCCGCGGCTGTAGCCGACGCGCGGCGAGATATCGCCGAAGGACGGGCGCGAAACGGTCTTGTTGGCCGAAGCACGCAGCACCCAGTCATCGGCCGCGTCGTAGCGCAGGTGCAGGCCCGGCAGTACGTTGGTGTAGCTGCTGTTGGCCACGCGCGGGGTCACGGTGTAGCTGCGGCCGTTGGCAGCCACATCGACCTGGTTGCCCTCGGCCTTGAAGCGGGTGTTCTCCACGCGCACGCCACCGATGATGCGCAGCGCACCGACATCCCACGTGCCCATGGCATAGCTGGCGAAGATGTCTTCACTGGCGGTGTAGTCCTCTTCCAGCGACGTCATCGCATTGGCACCGACGTCCTGCGGACGGGCGCTGAACTGGCCGCTGTTGGCCGCCCAGTACGCGCGCATGGCATCCGAATCCATGCCATCGCCCAGCGTGCCATGACGGTAGTCGGGCGAGCCGGTGGTCCAGCTCGACAGCGCGACCTTCGGGCCGACACGCAGTTCGCTTTCGTCGACGTTGACGTCGCGGTCGCGCCAGCGCCCCAGCAGGCCGAACTTGATGCTGCTGTTGTCGCCGTCGAAGCGCACGTTGACCTGCGCGCTGTGTTCCTTGTCGTTCACCTGCTTGGGCGAGATCACGAAGCGATCGAACGCGTAGTTGCCGTTGTCCAGCCACTGCGGGTTGTCGAAGCTGTAACTGGGCAGGCGGCTGCTCTGGTCCAGCGTGCCGTTGAACGCCTTGCCGTTGAGCTTGAAGCGCGCCTCCATCTCATCGTTCACCCGCTCTTCGGTCCGGGTGAAGCCGAGCTTGTAATCGACCACGGCGTTGGTCAACTTGTTCTCGCCGCCCAGGCTGGCGGCGAAGGTGTTCTCTTCCTTGGTGCGGTAACGCATGCGCTTGTCGATGGAATCCTTCGGCATGCCGTCCAGGCGGTACTCGTCGGTACCGGTCTTGACCATCTTCGCGTCGTCGAAATTGAAGATCACGCGCTGGCGGGTTTCGGCATCATCGAACTGGCTGTACAGCGCACGCAGGTAGTACTTGCTGTCATCGTTCGGGCGCCAGTCCAGGTTGAGGTTGGCGCCGATGCGCTTGCGCTCGATCTCATACTTGCGGTGCTGCAGGTTGATCGCGGTGACATCGCCCGGCGCGGCATCGTCTTCGCCGTCGTACTCCACTTCGGTGTTGTCCGATTCGAACTTGCGCTTCTGGTAGTTCACGCCCAGCGCCACGCCGAACGTGTCGTTGAACACTTCGCTGTAGTTGAAAGCGGCCTTCGGGCTGGTTTCGCCGGACAGCTGCTGGTGGCTGGCTTCGATCTTGCCGCGCAGGCTGCGGCCGTCACGATCGAAGGCCGAGGCCGATTCAACCAGGATCGCGCCGCCGATGGCGTCGCCCGGCATGTCCGGGGTCGGCGACTTGACCACGCGCAAGCGCTCGGTCGAATCGGACGGAATCACATCCAGCGGCGCGGCACGGCTGGAATCTTCCGGGGTGCCGATGGCGATGCCGTCGACGCTGACGCTGTTGAGGTTGGCATCCAGGCCACGCACCACCACGAAACGGCCTTCGCCCTGGTCGCGGGTCACGCTGATGCCCGGCAGGCGCTGCAGCGACTCGGCCACGTTCTTGTCCGGGTACTGGCCCAGCGCGTCGGAGGACACAGCGTCTTCGATGGCGTCGCTGCTGCGCTTGAGGTCAACCGCGCGTACCTGCGATTCCAGCTGCGCACGCACTTCGATGCGGTCCAGATCGGTCGCCGCGGCGCCGCCGCCGGCCGCTGCAGCAATTTCGGCTGCCAGCAGCGACGGGCTGGCCGTCACCAGCAGCGAGAGGCTGATTGCCAGGCCCAACGTGTTCTTCTTCTGCACAGCTATCCCCAACGGTGTAAAGATTGGGTCAGCACGGTATGTCCGCGAGGTTGCATGGGCATGACACCGGTGGAGCCTGGCCTGCCGGCGCCAGCTCGGCAGCACCGCGCATTCCGCTTAAAATGGGGCTCTCCCCTTCTGCCAGACCCTCCCATGAAGATCGTCGAAGTGCGCCACCCGCTGGTGCAGCACAAGATCGGCCTGATGCGCAACGCCGCGCTCAGCACCAAGGATTTCCGCGAACTGGCCAACGAACTTGGCACGCTGCTGGCCTACGAGGCCACCGCCGACCTGGAAACCGAGCCGCACACCCTGCCGGGCTGGTCCGGCCCGGTCACCGTGCAGCGCATCGCCGGCGCCAAGATCACCGTGGTGCCGATCCTGCGCGCCGGCCTGGGCATGCTCAGCGGCGTGCTGTCGCTGATCCCGGCCGCCCGCGTCAGCGTGGTCGGCCTGCAGCGCGATGAAGAAACCCTGCAGCCGGTGCCCTACTTCGAGCGCCTGACCGGCCGCCTGGAAGAGCGCGACGCGCTGATCCTCGACCCGATGCTGGCCACCGGCGGCACCCTGATCGCCACCATCGACATGCTCAAGCGCGCCGGTGCCCGCCGGATCAAGGGCATCTTCCTGGTTGCCGCGCCGGAGGGCATCGAAGCAGTGAAGGCCGTGCACCCGGACGTGGAGATCTACACCGCCGCGATCGACGCGCAGCTCAACGACAAGGGCTACATCCTGCCGGGTCTGGGTGATGCCGGCGACCGCATCTTCGGTACCCGCGTGGGCTGAGATCAACCCGGGTCGGAGCGCTTTCGAAAGGAAGTGCTCCACCTGCTCCAGGCACCTTCACGCCGGCTTTGCGGCGACGGGCGAATGCTCCGCGCACCCGCCCTGCCCTGGAGCCACCATGAAAGCATCATTCCTGCTCGCCGCCGCCCTGCTGCTCAGCCTCCCGCTTGCCGCCAACGCCGCCACCCCGCAGCAGCAGCGCATGGCCGACTGCTCGGCCAAGAACAAAGGGCTGAAGGGCGACGCCTACAAGTCCGCGCAGAGCGCATGCCTGAGCTCGCACGCAGCCGCCCCGGCAACCCCCACCACGCCGCAGGAACGCATGAAGAAGTGCAACGCCGACGCCGCCACCAGGAAGCTAGCCGGCGACGCCCGCAAGACCTTCATGAGCAGCTGCCTCAAGGCATCGTAAAAACAGCGAAGAAAGGCCCATCCACGCATGGCGTGGATCTACTGAAGAAAGGCCCATCCACGCACGGCGTGGATCTACTGGCCACCGGAAAACTGTCGAAGGCGGGGCGGTGTCGGATTGCGGGGCATCCGCGCCATGGATGGCGCGGCTGAGCCTACAAGGACGTACTTGCGGCGTCCCCGCCATCCGACACCTC
>NZ_JBHZOP010000052.1:0-39137 GCF_042787595.1 Stenotrophomonas sp. YIM B13575
GGTGCCGGGCGCAGCCCTGCCGACCCACCCTATACTTGCCGCCGTGACCGCCTTCCCCGCCCTCGTTCCGCTGGATGCACCGCTGCTGGCCGGCTACAGCGGCGGCCTGGATTCGACCGTGCTGCTGCACTGGCTGTGGCGATCGGCGCAGGCCGCCGGCACACCACTGCGTGCCATCCATGTCCACCACGGCCTGCAACCGGCTGCCGATGACTGGGTGCGCCACTGCCAGCAGCAATGTGCTGCGCTGGGCATCGAACTGGCCATGCACCACGTGCAGGTCACGCGTGAGGGCGGCCATGGCCTCGAAGGTGCTGCCCGGCTGGCACGCCGCGCGGCATTCACCGCCGAATTGCAGGCTGGAGAAACCCTGGCGCTGGCCCAGCACCAGGACGACCAGGCCGAGACCTTCCTGATGCGCGCGTTGCGCGGCTCGGGCATTGATGGGCTGGCGGCGATGACCGCTGACAGCCAACTCGACGGCCATCGGCTGTGGCGGCCATTGCTCGATGTGCCTCGCAGCACCCTGCAGACCTACGCCACGACTCACGGCCTGCAGTGGATCGAAGACCCCAGCAACAGCGAAGACCACGCCGACCGCAATTTCCTGCGCCTGCGGGTACTGCCACTGCTGCGCCAGCGCTGGCCACACGCCACGGCCGCATTGGCCGGCAGCGCCGCGCATTGCGCGCAGACCCGTGCATTGCTGGATGAAGAAGACGCCGAGCTGCTCGCTCACCTGGAAATAGCACCACGGGTGCTGTCGCTGGAGCTGCTGCGCCAGGTCGCACCGGAGCGTGCGGCGCGCGTGCTGCGTGCGTGGGTGCGCCGTCATGACGCAGCCCCGTTGCCGGCGCATGTGCTGCGGCAGGTGCAGAACGAGTTGATGGCGGCAGGTGCCGATCGGCAATCGCAGGTGCGTTGGCAGCAGCACGCCATCCGCCAGTGGCGCCAGCATGCCTACCTGCTGCCCACAGAACTGCCGGCGCTGCCGAACGACTGGCAGGCGACATGGGACGGCCGCGCGGCGCTGCAGCTGCCCGACGGCGGCCAGCTGCGCCTGCTTGGCACGGACGGCTTCGAGCACCCGCTGCAACTGCGCGCCCGCCAGGGCGGCGAACGCATCGTGCTGCCCGGCCGTACGCATTCATCCGCGTTGAAGGACTGCCTGCAGCGCGAACACCTGGCGCCCTGGCGACGCGCACAGCTGCCCCTGCTGTTCGACGGCGGGCAGCTGCTGGCGGCCGCCGACGTAGTCATTGCCGCGCCGCTGCAGGCCTGGCTGCAGGCACACAATGCACAGTTGCAGTGGCATCCGGGCGGCTGGTGAATTGACCCTCGCGCGCGCGCCGTCCACACTTGTCGCATGGCCAAGAAGTCCCCCGAAAACGCCTCCCCCGTCGCCCAGTTCGAGCAGTCGCTCGAATCGCTGGAACAACTGGTGGAGCAGATGGAAACCGGCGAGCTGAGCCTGGAAGCCTCGCTCAGTGCTTACGAACGTGGCGTGGGTCTGTACCGCCAGTGCCAGCAGGCGCTGGAGCAGGCCGAACTGCGCGTGCGCCTGCTCAGCGATCCGGCCCAGCCCGAAACCGCCGAACCGTTCGATCCGCCCAGCCATGACGGCTGAGGCGTTGTTCGCGCGCTGGCGCGACCGTATCGAAAGCCAGCTCGACGCCGCCCTGCCCTCACCGGCCGAAGCCCCGCAGCGCCTGCACCAGGCGATGCGCTATTCCGTGCTCGGTGGCGGCAAGCGCATGCGCCCCCTGCTGGTCTATGCCGCCGGCCAGGTGTTCGGCGCCCCGCTGGACAGGCTTGATGCCGCAGCGATGGCGGTGGAGCTGATCCACGCGTACTCGCTGGTGCACGACGATCTGCCCGCGATGGATGACGACGCCCTGCGCCGTGGCAAGCCCACCACTCACATCGCCTTCGACGAAGCCACCGCGATCCTCGCCGGTGACGCCCTGCAGACCCGTGCCTTCGGCCTGCTGGCCGATGCGCCGCTGCCGGCGGCATTGCGCGTGGCGTGCCTGCAGACCCTGGCCCATGCCTCCGGTGCGGCCGGCATGTGCGGTGGCCAGGCGCTGGACATCGATGCCACCGGCCGGCAGCAGTCGCTGGCAGCCCTGACCCGCATGCATGCGCTGAAGACCGGTGCGCTGATCCGCGCCGCGGTGCGCATGGGCGCGCTGTGCGGTGATGCGCCCGCACCCGTGCTGGCCCAGCTGGACGGCTTCGCCGATGCGCTCGGCCTGGCCTTCCAGGTCCGCGACGACATCCTCGATGTCGAAGCCAGTTCCGAGCAGCTGGGCAAGACCGCCGGCAAGGACCAGGCCCAGGACAAGAGCACCTTCCCCGCCCTGCTCGGCATGGACGGTGCCAAGGCGCAGCTGCGCGAACTGTCCGCTCGCATGCAGCAGGCGCTGGCGGGTTATCACGACGAAGCCGATGCGCTGCGTGCGCTGGCCACACTGGCGGTGGAACGCGACCACTGATCGCAGGCGTGCAGCTGCCATGCTGCGCGCTTGCCGGCATGGCCCGGCGCTACCATCCGCGCCAAATACGGAAACGCCCGGCATTGCCGGGCGTTTCTTCTTGCGTCGTTGATCGCTGCCGCTTACTTGATCAGGCGCAGCGAGAACGGGTAACGGTAAGCTTCGCCGTTGTTGGCCTTCACCGCAGCGATGATGCTGAAGACCAGGCTGAGCAGGCCGACGATCGGCGCCAGGATCATGCCGATGATCACGAAGCTCAGGATGACGCAGACGAACATCGCGATGGCGACGGTGATCTGGAAGTTCAGCGCTTCCTTCGACTGGTCGGTGACGAAGGCCTTGCTGGCGTCATCCTTGTTGATCAGCCAGATGATCAGCGCGCCGATGAAACCGGTGAAGATGCCCAGCAGGTGCGCTGCCAGGGCCATGGTGCGCTGGTCGGCAGGTACGCTGCTCGCCGCCGGGACGTTCTCGAATTCGCTCACGACAAAACTCCTTTTTATTGGGTGGTCTTGACCGACCGGCGGCAGGCCGGTCGCGTCAGGCGGGCCTAGCTTACGCCATCAATGGCATCAATCATTGCCGGCGATCGTCATCCGTCCCACCAGGATCGAGCCGGTGCGGATATGCGAGCGCGGATCGACGTCGCTGCCGACCGCCTCGATGGCCATGAACATGTCGCGCAGGTTGCCGGCGATGGTGATGCCGTCCACCGGATACTGGATCTGGCCGTTCTCCACGCGGAAGCCGCCGGCGCCGCGCGAGTAGTCGCCGGTCACCCCGTTCACCCCCTGCCCCATCAGCTCGGTCACCAGCAGGCCGTTGCCCATCTGCGCGGCGATGTCCTGCAGCGAACCGGCATTGGCCGCCAGCTGCAGGTTGTGCACGCCACCGGCATTGGCGGTGGTCTGCAGGCCCAGCTTGCGTGCCGAATAGCTGCCCAGCACGTAACGCTGCAGCACGCCATCACGGACCAGGGCCGACGCACGCGTGGCCACGCCGTCGCCATCGAAGGCGGCCGAGCGCAGGCCGCGGCGCAGGTGCGGCAGCTCCTCGATCTGCATCCAGTCGGGGAACAGCTGCTGGTCGACGCTGTCCAGCAGGAAGCTGGCCTGGCGATACAGTGCGCCGCCGGACACCGCCGACAGCAGATGGCCCACCAGGCTGCGCGCCACTTCCGGCGCGTACAGCACCGGCATGCTGCCGGTCGGCAGCGAGCGCGGCTGCAGGCGGGCGACCGTGCGCTCGGCGGCGCGGCGACCGACGCTGGCCGGATCTTCCAGATCCTCTCGGGCCAGTGCGCCGGTGTACCAGCCGTCGCGCTGCATGCCATCGCCGGTGCCGGCGATCAGCGCGCAGCCGATCGAATGGTGGGTACCGCGCTCGCGGCCGATGAACCCATGCGAATTGGCGTAGACCGACACGCTCTGCATGCTCGACACCGAGGCGCCATCGGAATTGCGGATCTGCGCATCGGCCTCGCGACCCGCTGCCTCGCAGGCCAGTGCCAGGTCCACCGCCTCGTCGGCCTGCAGCTCCCAGGGGTGCCAGCCGTCCAGTTCGGGGAAGTCGCGGGCCATCAAGCCGGCCTCGGCCAGCCCCGCAGCCGGGTCGTCCTCGGTATGGCGGGCGATCGCGCAGGCCTGCTCGACGGTGGCCAGCAGGCTGGCCTCATGCAGGTCGGCGGTGCTGGCACTGCCCTTGCGCTGGCCGAAGTAGACGGTCACGGCAATGCCGCGGTCACGGGTGGATTGCACGGTCTCGACCTCGCCGAGACGGACATTGACCTCCAGCCCGCGGTCCTCGCTGCAGCTGACCTCGGCCTGGCTGGCGCCCAGCGCGCGGGCACGCTGCAACAGCTGCTGGGAGATGTCGGCCAGCCGTTCCAGCCGGGCCGGGCTGTCGTCGCCGACGGCGACTTCAGGGGCGATCACGTTCAATGCTTTATCCTGTGCGGGTTGGGCCCGGCATCACGCCGGGCGACTTTTTTTGAAATCAGGTATGGACGATGCGCGGACGCGACGAAGAAACCGGTGAATTCCACGACAAGAGCCGCAGCCAGAACCGGCGCGACGCGCTCGACGTCCTGGCCCTGGGCGAGAAGCTGGTGTCGCTGACCCCGGCCCAGCTGGCGCGCCTGCCGATCCCGGAGGACCTGCTGCCGCACATCGCCGAGTGCAAGCGGATCACCGCGCATATCGCGCACAAGCGGCAGCTGGCGTTCCTGGCCAAGCACATGCGCCGCGAGGACGATGCCGCGCTGGACGCGATCCGCGATGCGCTGGATGCCAACAGCGACACCGGTCGCCGCGAAGTGGCGATGATGCACCGCGCTGAAGACTGGCGTGAGCGCCTGCTGGCCGAGGGCGACACCGCGCTGGCCGCACTGCTGAACGACTATCCGCAGGCGGACCGCCAGCAGCTGCGCACGCTGGTACGCAACGCCCAGGCCGAAAAGGCCAAGAACAAGCCGCCGCGCGCCTACCGCGAGATTTTCCAGGTGCTGCGCGCGCTGATGCTGCCGGCCGCCCTGGGCCTGAAGGCATCCGGTGAGGATGTCGAGGCAGACGCGCCGGTCGACGACGCCGACGAGGACTGAGTCCCCGTCGGGCATGGCGGTGGCTGTGGCCATCGCCGTGCTCAGGCCTGGGTACCGCCGACGGTGATGCCTTCGATCAGCAGCGACGGCTGGCCGACACCGACCGGCACACTCTGCCCGTCCTTGCCGCAGATGCCCACGCCCTCGTCCAGGGCCAGGTCGTTGCCGACCATGCGCACCTTCTGCATGGTTTCCGGGCCGTTGCCGATCAGGGTCGCGCCCTTCACCGGCGCGGTGATCCGGCCATCCTCGATCAGGTAGGCCTCGGTGGCCGAGAACACGTACTTGCCGCTGGTGATGTCGACCTGGCCGCCGCCGAAATTGACCGCGTACAGGCCCTTCTTCACCGAACGGATCATTTCCTGCGGATCGTGCTGGCCGGCGCGCATGTAGGTGTTGGTCATGCGCGGCATGGTCATGTGCGCGAACGATTCACGACGGCCGTTGCCGGTCGGGGCCACGCCCATCAGCCGCGCGTTGAGGCTGTCCTGCATGTAGCCGACCAGGATGCCGTCCTCGATCAGCGTGGTGCACTGGGTCGGATGGCCTTCGTCATCGATGTTGAGTGAACCACGCCGCCCATCCAGGGTGCCGTCGTCGACGATGGTCACGCCCGGGGCGGCCACGCGCTCGCCGATCCTGCCGGCGTAGACACTGGTGCCCTTGCGGTTGAAGTCACCTTCCAGGCCATGCCCGACCGCCTCGTGCAGCAGCACGCCCGGCCAGCCCGGCCCCAGCACCACCGGCATCACACCGGCCGGCGCCGGCACCGCTTCCAGGTTGACCAGTGCCTGCCGCAGCGCTTCGCGGGCGAAGGCTTCCGGGCGGCCATCGGCAAACAGCGTTTCGTAGCCATAGCGACCGCCGCCGCCGGAATAACCCGACTCACGGCGACCGTTCTGTTCAACGATCACCTGCACGTTCAAGCGCACCAGGGGGCGAACATCGGCGCCCAGCACACCATCGGTGCGGGCAACCAGCACGGTATCGACGCCACCGGACAGGCTGACCATCACCTGCTTCACGCGCGGATCGGATGCGCGCAGGTAGCCGTCCAGGCGCTTGAGCACCTCGACCTTGGCTTCGTTGCCGATGCCGTCGATCGGGTCCAGTGCCGGATACAGCACGCGCGCATCGCCGCGCAGCAGCGAGCGTCCGGTCTGTGCGCCACCTTCGCGCGAGATCGCACGTGCCGACTGCGCCGCAGTCAGCAACGCACCGGCGTGGATGTCGTCGGAATAGGCAAAGCCGGTCTTCTCGCCGGCAATCGCGCGCACGCCCACGCCCTGCTCGATGGAATGGGCGCCGTCCTTGACGATGCCGTCTTCCACGCTCCAGCTTTCGCGCCGGGCGTGCTGGAAGTACAGGTCGCCGAAGTCCACACCGGGGCCGAGCAGTTGGCCGAAGGTGCGCTCCAGGACAGCGGTATCCAGGCCACCGGGGCGCAACAGGCGGTCTTGGGCAAGCGTCAGGGCGTTGTCAGTCATGGTCTCGATCTGGGGGTGTGAAGGCGGCCAGGCAAGTCCGCCGGGGGAAACGGGGACGCCGGGCTCAACGCGGCGGCGGCGGTTCGGTGACGGTCGGCGGCGCGGCCGGCAATGGTTGTATGCGCGGCGGCGGCGGCGGCGGCGGTGCCGGCGCTGGCGCGCGTTCGCGGCTGCGCTCGATCACTTCCACCTTGGGCTCCTTCCACGGGCCGGTCACCTTGTAGGTGCGGGCGCCGATCTCGCCCAGTGGCTTGGACAATACCGCATTGGTGGCGGCACCCAGCGCCGCGCCGACCGGGCCGCCGGCCACCGCACCGACCACGGTCAGCAGGTTGCCCGCGCGCGGGTTGACATCGATGGTCTGGTCGAACTGCTGCTTGCGCAGGTCGGCTTCGCCACGGATGGTGATGTTCGCTGCCGGCCCTTCGATCAGCACCTTGTCGGTACGGGCCATGCCCTCGCCGAACTGCACGCTGCCCTCGACCTGGTTGAACGCGAAGCCCTTGGAGAAGAAGTCGCGGAAGTCGAACATCAACCGCCGCGGCAGCTGGGCGACGCTGAGCAGGCCCAGCACGCGGCCGGCACCTGGCTCCAGCTCCAGCAGCTGGCCATTGCGGGCATTCACATCAAGCTGGCCCTGCAGGTTGCCCAGCTGGAAGTCCGAAGGACCACCGGGCCACGACGCCTGCAGCTGGGCGTGGCCGGAGCCGCCGCGCAGCTGGCCGCCGTAATCGAGGTTCTGCAGCAACCCGCCCAGGTCTTCACTGCGCACCTGCGCATCGAGCGCGGTGCGCGAGCCGCCGCCCTTGCCGAGCCAACGGCCACGGATGTCGATCTCCTGGCTGGGGGCACGGAAGCGCAGTTCTTCCACGCTCAGGCCATTGGCGATCGGCCGCGTGCGCAGCACCGCCTGGCCCAGCACCACCTTGCCGAACTTCAGGTCGGCGATGTCCAGTGCGAACGGCGGCAGTTTGGCCGGGTCCATGTCGTCGGCACCGGCCTGCACCCGTGCCGGTGCCGCAGTGGCTCCGGGAAGGGTCGGCAGCGATTGCCAGTACACCCGCTCGAGCTGGCCGCTGATGGTGCCGCCCTCGGCGTTGGGTACGTTCAATTTGCCGGCCAGCGACGGGCCATCCAGGCGCACGTCCAGCGCCTGCGGGCCGGGGTGCAGCTGCAGACGGGTCTGCTCGAACACGCCACCGATCAGCATCAGCTGGCCGACCTGCACGTCAACCGCGCGCAGCGGCATCGGATCGCCATCGCCACCGGCGCCACGGGCCAGGCCGATCCATTCCAGCGCATCCAGCGTCGGGCTGCGGCCATTGACGGTCAGCCCGCTGGGCGGTGGCTCGCGGTCGACACGGTCGCTGCCCAGGGTGACCTGCACGCCGGTCTGGTTGTTGTGGCTGCGCGCGGCCAGCGCCAGACGCTGGCCGAATGCCACGTCGATGCGGCCAGCACCCATCGGCAACTGCGCGGCCACGGTGGTCGGCAGCGGCTCGCTGGCCGGCTTCTGCAGCGGTGCCGGCAGGTCCAGACGGGTGCCCACCAGGTCCGAGCGCAGGCGCAGCTCGCTCGGCGGCGCCGGCGCACCCGGTGCCACCTTCGGCAAATTCACCGCAATGGTCCACGGCGAGGTGCCATTGATGTACGGCTTCAGCCACGCCATTTCCGGTGCGCGGTCGATCAGCACGCCCGCGTCGAGCGTGGCGACCAGTTCCGATTCGAAGGCCAGCTTGGGGTCACGCACGAAACCACCGGCGCGCAGGCTCAGCCGGCCGTCCTGGCCGAGGTGGCGCACCGCCAATTCCTCGGCGGCAAAGCCGGCGTTGCTGTAACGGGCCTGCCCGCGCATGTTGTCGAATTCCAGCTGGAAGCGCTTGTCGACCAGCTTCAGCCCAGCCAGGTCCACCGTGCCCTGCAGGTGGCCACCGCCCTGGTCATGATGCAGAGGCTGCAGCAGGTCGAAATGCACGTTGGCCGGGCCGCTTGCCGCGAGGTTGTCCAGGGTGTCGCCGTATTCCTTGTGCAGCGGGCTCTGCCGCAGCATTGCCAGCAGCTTGCCGGCATCGCCCTGGCTGTCGGCGCGCACATACAGGGGCTGCTGGCCGAAATCCTGGATGCCGGCTTCGAACGTCTGTACCGCTACGCCGGCCAGATCACCGCGACCCTGCATGTGGAAGCCGGGGCCGATGAAGGCGACATCGGCGTCCACTTGGCTCATCAACGGCCAGTCGTGCTGGAAGCGGATGTCACCGTTGGTGATGTGGCCGGTGGCCTCGAAGCGTCCATCGTTGTTGTCGAACGGCCAGTCGTCCAGGTCACCGCTGACCAGGCCGATGCCGTTGCGCACCTGGCCACCGGCCAGGGCCATGTCCAGCCAGTCGGTGGCGCCCTTGCTCATTTTGGAATGGATCCAGAAACGCTTGGCGGCGGTCATCGGCACGTCGTCCAGCTTGGCCGCCAGCTGCATCCACGGCCGGGTGCCATCGCCCTGGAACCAGAGACCACCGCGCACGTCGGCGGCGTAGTCGGTACCTTCCACGCGCATCGCCGGGGTGCCGATACGCCAGCCACCGGCCTCGTCGCGCCAACCGACAATCTGTCCGGCCAGGTGCAGGTCGTGGCGCACGCCGAAACCGGTCGGCCAATCGAACTGCAGCTGGCGTTGCGGCTGCAGCTGCAGGCTGAAGCCATCGGCATCGCCCTCGAAGCGGCCGCCCAGGCCGCGCAGGCCCGGCGAGTTGCCAACGCTGGCAAAGCCCAGCGACTGCAGTTCGCCCTGTACCGACAACGGGCCATCCTGCTGACCGCGCACCTGCACCTGCGCCACATCCAGCTGCGGCGTGGCCAGGTACAGCCAATGGCGCAGGCCCGCATCCAGCCGATCGCTGAGTGACAGCGCGCGCAGCGCGATACCCGCCTGCGCCGCCCCGGCCTGCACCCGCATCTGCTTGCCCATCCGCACGTGCAGGCCGTCCAGCTGCTGCTGGCTGCCATCGGCCTGCAGGCGCAGGCGCGGCACCTGCAGCGCCCAACCGTCTGCCGTCCGCTGCCAGCGCAGGCGAGCCTGCAGCCGTTGCAGCTGCATCTGCGGAGCCGCGATGCCGGGCATCGGCGCGCCTTCGATACGCAGATCGCGCAGGTCCGAATCGGTGGTCAGCGCCACCGGCGCGAAATCCCGCAGGGTCAGCCACAGGTTGAGTTCGCCCTTGCCCTCGCGCAGGCGCATGCCACCGGCCGCCAGCAACGGCGACCAGGCGCGGAAATCAACTGGATCGGCACCCACCCAGGCCTGGCCGTTGCCGCGCTGGCGATCCAGGTCCAGCACCGCCGTCAGCGGCAAGGCGTCGGCCTGTGCCCAGGCACGCACGCCCACCCGCAGGCGGTCGCCATCCACGCGCAGGCGCAGGTCGATGCGCGGCAGGGTGGTGTCCACGCCCAGCGCAGGTGCATGCACGCCCAGGCGGCCGCCAATCACCTGCAGTTCGCCCAGCCGGCGCAACGCATCCAGCGGATCGCCGCCAGCGCTGGACTGCGGCAGGCCCCGCACCGACCAGCGGCCATCGGCGGCCTGCTGCAGGTCCAGCGCCAGGCCGCGCAGGCGCAGTTCGGTCAGCGAACGGCCCGGCAACAGGCCGCTGTACATCGACACCAGTACCTCGGCTTCGCCGATGGCCAGGCCCTGGCCCCCGCCGATGCGCAGGCCCTTCAACTGCAGCAGTGGACCGCGTCGGGTCCAGGTGGTGTCCAGGCGTTCGAAGCGCACCGGCTGTCCGGCACGCGCGCTCAGCCAGGCCGCGATCCTGTCCGGATGGCGCTCAGCCAGCGGCAGCAGCTGGCTGAAGGTGCCGACCAGCAGGGCAAGCCCGACCAGGCCGACCGCGCATGCGGCGATGAAATGACGGCGGATCCTTCGCAGTCGCAGGCGCGGCGGCGCGCTCATCGGCCACCGAAGGCAGACAGTCGGCCTGGATCAGAGCAGAACAACATCGAACTGCTCCTGCAGGTACTGCTCGTCCGCCTGGAAGCGGATGCTCTTGCCGAGGAACTCCTCCAGCTCGGCCACGGCCGTGGATTCCTCATCGGTGATCCGCGCCACCACCTTGCTGGAGGCGATCACCAGCAGGCGCGCGGCATCGAACTGGCGCACCGCACGGGTGATCTCGCGGAAGATCTCGTAGGTCACCGTTTCGGTGGTCTTGATGGTGCCGCGGCCACTGCACTGCGGGCAGGTTTCCGACAGCTGGCGTTCCAGGCTTTCCACCGTGCGCTTGCGGGTCATCTCCACCAGGCCCAGCGGCGAGAAGTCGTACACCGTGGTCTTGGCGTGGTCGCGGGCCAGCGCCTTCTCCAGGGTACGCAGCACCTGGCGGCGATGCTCGGCGTCATCCATGTCGATGAAGTCGATGATGATGATGCCGCCCAGGTTGCGCAGGCGCAGCTGCCTGGCCACCGCCTGCGCGGCCTCCAGGTTGGTGCGGAACACGGTTTCTTCCAGGTTGCGCTGGCCAAGGAACGAGCCGGTGTTGACGTCGATCGTGGTCATCGCCTCGGTCTGGTCGATCACCAGGTAGCCACCCGACTTCAGCGGTACCTGCTTGTCCAGCGCACGGCCGATCTCGTCCTCGACCCCGAACATGTCGAAGATCGGACGATCGCCGCTGTACAGCTCGATCTTCTCGGCCAGCACCGGCATGTACTTGGCCACGAAGGCCTGCAGCTGGGCGAAGGTCTCCTTCGAGTCCACCTTCACCTTGTCCACGTCCTTGCGGATCAGGTCGCGCACCGAACGCAGCGGCAGGCTCAGGTCTTCATAGATGTTGCTGCACGAGGCCGCCTCGCGGCCGCGGCGCTCGACCACGTTCCACACCCGAGACAGGTAGGCGATGTCTTCGGCGATGGCCTCGGCCGGCTGGCCCTCGGCATTGGTGCGCACGATATAGCCGTAGCCGCCGTGCTGGGCCGACAGCTCGGTCACCAGCGCCTTCAGCCGCGCGCGCTCGCCTTCGTCCTCGATGCGCGCCGACACGCCCACCACCTTCGACTGCGGCAGCAGCACCATGTAGCGCGAGGGAATGCTGATCTGGGTGGTCAGGCGTGCACCCTTGGTCCCGATCGGGTCCTTCACCACCTGCACCACGATGTCCTGGCCGTCGCGCAGCAGCTCCACGATCGGCACGCTGGACGGCGGCGGCAGGGTCGTGTTCTCGGTATCGGCGCTGGCCACCGGCGCCGGCCGCACCACGTCGTTGGCGTGCAGGAAC
The DNA here is from genome assembly GCF_042787595.1 of Stenotrophomonas sp. YIM B13575. Taxonomy (NCBI): domain Bacteria; kingdom Pseudomonadati; phylum Pseudomonadota; class Gammaproteobacteria; order Lysobacterales; family Lysobacteraceae; genus Stenotrophomonas; species Stenotrophomonas sp. YIM B13575. Next base: position 11,849 of record NZ_JBHZOP010000052.1, read on the forward strand.
GCGGCGCGCTCCAGCCCCACTTCGACGAAGGCCGCCTGCATGCCCGGCATGACCCGCTGCACCTTGCCCTTGTAGATGTTGCCGACCACGCCCCGGCGCCAACCGCGCTCGATGTGCAGTTCCTGCAGCATGCCGTTCTCGATCACCGCGACCCGGGTTTCGCGCGGGGTCACATTGACCAGGATTTCCTCAGACATCGGCAGCCTCCCTGGCGGCATCAGCAGTTGGGGCCAGCACGCCGCAGCGGGCCAGCAGACGATCGGTATGCAGCAACGGCAGCCCCATGACACCGGAGTAGCTGCCGGAAAGGTGTTCGATCCAGCGCTCGGCGCCGCCTTGGATGGCATAGGCACCGGCCTTGTCCAGCGGCTCGCCGCTGGCAACGTAGGCGGCGATGTCGGCCGCATTGATCGCGGCGAAAGTGACCTCGGAAACGACCAGTTCGCTGTCCAGCCCCTGCGCGTCCACCACCACCACGGCGGTCATCACCTGGTGGGTGCGCCCGGCCAGCCGCGCCAGCATCGCCCGCGCGTCGGCGGCATCGGCCGGCTTGCCGAACACGTCGCCATCGAGCACCACTTCGGTATCCGAGCCCAGCACCCGCGCCTGCGGGTCATCGGCCAGCACCCGCGCCAGGCCGGCGCGCGCCTTGTCGGCGGCGACCCGGCACACATAGTCCTGGGCACTTTCAGAGGCCGCACGCTGCTCGACGACCTCCAGGTCCAAGGCCTGGAAAGGGCGTCCGAGTCGGGCCAGCAGCTGGTTGCGTCGGGGGGAGCGGGAAGCAAGATAGAGCATCGACACAGCATAACCTGACGCCGGTACCTGAATCGTCGGACAATCCTTCCCCGGCGCCTGCAACCCCGAACGGACTCACAGCGCGTTCATCGCTACGACACCACCCTCACCGCCACAACAAGGAGATCCCATGCGCCGCACCGCCACCCCGCTGCTGCTTGCCCTGTCCCTCGCTCTTGGAGCTTCGATGACCGCCCATGCCGACCCGTCGTCGCCGTCGATCGCCGCCGCGGCCGAAGGCACGCTGTTGAACATCTCGGCCAACGCCGAAGCCACCCGCGTGCCGGACGTCGCCACTCTGTCGGCCGGCGTGGTCACCCAGGCTGCCGACGGCAACAGCGCGATGCGCCAGAACGCCCAGCAGATGGACAAGGTACTGGCCGCGATCAAGGCCGCCGGCATCGCCGAGCGCGACGTGCAGACCAGCGGCGTCAGCCTCAACCCGCAGTACCGCTATGCCGACAACGAAGCACCGAAGATCACCGGCTACCAGGCCAGCAACACCGTCAGCCTGAAGGTCCGCGACATCGCCAAGCTCGGCAAGGTGCTGGATGCGCTGGCCGCGCAGGGCGCCAACCAGATCAACGGCCCGCAGTTCGAGATCGACCAGCCCGAACCGGTCTATGACGAAGCCCGCCTGGCGGCACTGAAGAAGGCCCAGGCCCGCGCCCAGACCTATGCGAAATCGCTTGGCCTGCAGGTGCGCCGTATTGTCAGCATCTCCGAGAATTCCGGTGGCGGTTTCCGCCCGATGCCGATGATGCGTGCGCAGGCCGCCGGCATGGCCATGGACAAGGCGACCCCGGTCGCCCCGGGTGAGTCGACCGTGTCGGTGAACCTGGACGTGGTGTTCGAACTGGGCCGCTGAGGCGCCTGCCCGCTTCCTGCAACGGCGCCCTGCGGGGCGCCGTTTTCGTTTCCGCCGCCGCTGTGCGCGCCTGCCTAGATGAAGGCCAGCTCAACGCTGCCGCCCCTGCCTCTAGGCAGTGGTGGAGGCGGCGCGCTAATGATTGACTGCCAGCCGCGTGCGGCAACCCCGATGGCGGCCCTGGTGCGTTGAGGACTTCGACACTGGCATGGAGGTGGACCATGGTTCGTACGTATCCCGTAGTACCCCTGCACTTCGATCCCGCCCGCGTTGCCGCCTGGAGTGCGGCCATCGCCCTGCATCTGCTTGCGTTCCTGATGTTGCTGATCCCGGCGACCTACCAGGCCGTCACCGCACTTCCCCGCGACCAGACCACGATCCGGTTCATTCCGAAGGAAGAGCCCAAGCCCGAGCCCGTCCCCTTGCCGCCCAAACCTGAAAAGGTGGAAGTGGTGCAGAAGCAGCAGGCCGTGCCGGTCCCGCCAACACTGCCAGCGCCCACCGCGACCGTCGAAGAGGCCCAGGGCATCATCCTGCCGGCCGCCGAGCCGACAGCGGTGCAGGCGGCACCGACGATCGCCCCGTCCACGCCGTTGGCCGGCGCCCAACTGCAGTACCGCAGCAATCCGCCGCCAAGCTACCCGGTCCAGGCGCTGCGCAACCACGAGCAGGGCACGGTGCTGCTGCGGGTGGAAGTGGATCCCAGTGGCCAACCGGTGAACGTCAGCATCGAACGCAGCAGCGGCTCGCGCAGCCTGGACCAGGCCGCCCGCCAGCAGGTGCTGCGCCATTGGCGTTTCGTGCCGGCCGAACGTGACGGCATGGCCGTTCCGGCCATCGGCATGGTGCCGGTGCAGTTCTCCCTGCCCAACTGACCAAGGGCCGGCCCGGCGCCTGCCGGGCCGGCAGTAACGGTGAATGGGCCGGAACAGGGCCAAGCTGCCCGGTTATTTGAAGTTCGTTGGAAATCCGTTACGAATTTAGTAAAACTTCACACCTTCGTCACCTGCTGGAAACCTAGATTGACGCGTCCCGGGACACACCGGAGACAGCCCTCAATGCTCGAGTTTTCCAGTCAGGAGAGAAGCTGTGAAACACCCGATCCAACGGCCCGCCAGCCGCCGCCATAACCACCTGGCATCGTCCATCACCCATATCCTTACCGGCGGCGCCCTGCTGCTGGCCGGCGCCGTGGCTTCCTCCTCTGCATTCGCGCAGGAGCAGGCCACCAACCTTGACCGGATCACCGTCACCGGTTCGAACATCCCGCGTACCAACACCGAGACACCGTCACCGGTGCAGGTGGTGACCCGCCAGGAAATCGATCGCACCGGCAAGACCACGCTTGCCGAGTACCTGCAGACCATCACCGCTGATGGCGCCGGCTCCATCCCCAAGACCTTCGGCAACGGCTTCGCCGGCGGCGGCGCCGGCATTTCGCTGCGCGGCCTCGGTGCCGGCTCGACGCTGGTGCTGTTGAACGGCCGTCGCATGGCCACCTACGGCCTGGCCGATGATGGCCAGAAGGTGTTCACCGACCTCAGCACCATCCCCCTCGACGCGGTCGAGCGCGTGGAAGTACTGAAGGACGGCGCCTCGGCGATCTATGGCTCCGATGCCATCGCCGGCGTGGTCAACATCATCCTGCGCAGCGACTTCCAGGGTGCCATCCTGCGTGCCTCGTACGGCCTGTCCGGTGACAGCGACGGCGACACCAAGAAGGCCACCCTGACCGCCGGTACCGGCGACCTGGCCAGCGATGGCTGGAACGCGTTCTTCAGCCTGGACGTCGGCAAGTCCGACGCCATCAAGATCAGCGACCGCAAGAATCGCAAGTGGATCGGCACCGGCGACACCCGTCCGTGGGGCTATGACGCCACCGACGCACAGTTCCTTGGCGGCGCCTACCTCAGCGGCCGCACCAACGGCGGCGTCGGTCCGAACGGTTCGGTGTTCAACAACGACGCTCCGTCGCCGCACCTGGTCGCCCTGCCGGGCTGTGCCAACCTGAGCACCATCCCGGGCCAGAGCGATGCAACTGCGGCGTCCCAGGGCTGCCTGTGGGATCCGGCCCAGCAGTACCGCGACCTGACGCCTGAAGAGAAGTACGTCAACGTGTTCGGTCGCGCCAGCTTCGCCTTCGGCGAAGGCGGCGAGGTCTACACCGAGATCGGCTACTCGAAGAAGGAAACCATCTTCAGCAACACCCCGTCCGGCGTGTCCGGCGGCTGGGGCTACCCCGGCGGCCCGGTCAACGCCAGCAGCGGCCCCGGCGCGACGATGCTGTATGCCGGCCACCCGGACAATCCGCTGCCCTACGCCGCGCGCCTGCGCTACAGCGCCTGGGATGTCGGCCCGCGCGTGACCAACAACACCAACGAGTTCAACCGCTTCCTGGTGGGCGTCAAGGGCAACTGGGGTGACTGGAGCTACGACACCGCCTACCTGCATTCGGGCACCGACCTGACCAACAAGCGCACCGGCTTCCTGCGCTACAGCTCCGTGCTGTGCGCGCTGGGCAACCCGAACTGCGCTGGCGGCACCTGGCGCATTGGCGACAACGCCAGCCAGAACTCGCAGGCGCTGTACGACTACATCTCGCCGACCATCAGCGCGCGCGCCAAGTCCAGCCTGGACATGTTCGACTTCACCATCTCGCGCAGCCTGATGGACCTGAAGGGCGGCCCGCTGGGCCTGGCGTTCGGTACCGAATGGCGCAAGACCAGCAACAGCCTGACCCCGCAGACCTACACCGACCAGGGTGACATCATCGGCCTGGGCTATTCGGCTTACGACGGCACCCAGAACGTGTACGCCGGCTACGTCGAGCTGTCCGCACCGGTGCTGGAGCAACTGGAACTGTCGGCCGCGCTGCGTTACGACAAGTACGAAAGCGGTGAAGGCAAGGCCACGCCGAAGCTGGGCGTGAAGTGGACCCCGGCCGACTGGATCGCCCTGCGCGCCAGCTACGCTGAGGGCTTCCGCGCACCGAACCCGGCCGAGAACGGTGACGGTGGCCTGGCCGCCTTCTCCAACGCACGCGATCCGGTGCGCTGCGCCATCGACCCCGCCGAGTGCACCGCGCGTTCGGTGGCCATCATCACCCGCCCGAACAAGGACCTGAAGCCGGAAGAGTCCAAGAGCTACTCGGTGGGCCTGGTGCTGCAGCCGACCTCCAGCACCTCGCTGACCGTCGATGCCTGGCAGATCAAGCGTACCAACGAGATCGTGCAGGGCAGCACCGCCGCCGCCATCCTCGCCGGCAGCGTGCTGCGTGATTCCAACAACATCGGCGGCGTGGCCAACTCCGGCAGCATCCTGGCCGTCAACACCGGCTATGTGAACGCCAGTTCCTCGCGCGTTCGCGGCATCGACACCGATATCCGCCAGACCTTCGATATCGGCCCGGGCCAGTTGGAGATGGATCTGCAGTGGAGCCACATCCTGAAGTTCGAGCGTACCGAAGGCGGTGAAACCGTCGACTATGCCGGCACCCACGGCAACTGCGACGTCACCAACTGCATCGGCACGCCGAAGGACAAGATCAACTTCGGCACCACCTGGCGCCAGGGTGTATGGAGCGTCAGCGGCGTTGCCAACTACATCGCCAAGATGGACAACACCGACAAGCGCGGTGGCGACTACCAGGCGTTCTATGAGGACGGCACGCCGGTGACGAAGATTTCTTCGTTCACCACCTTCGATCTGTCCGGCCGCTGGAACATCACCGAAGCCTTCGAGCTCAATGCCTCGGTGGCCAACGTGTTCGACCGTATCGCTCCGCTCGATCCGACCACCTACGGTGGCGTGAACTACAACCCGATGCACTTCTCCGGTGCGCTGGGCCGTTACTTCACCGTCGGCGCCAAGTACACGTTCAAGTAATCCTGCTGCAGCATCACCTGCAAAGGCCCGGGCCCCTGCCCGGGCCTTTGCTTTTTTCCGCACGCGACAGCGTCCATCATGGGCACCCCGACAGCTGCGGCGCGCGTGATGCCCTCTTCCAACCAACGCCTTGGCCTGGCCGCCCTGACCGCACTGGTGGTCGGCTCGATGGTCGGTGCCGGTATCTTCTCGCTGCCACAGAACGTGGCGCGCAGCGCCGGCCCCGCGGCCGCACTGATCGGCTGGGCAGTGAGCGGCGCCGGCATGCTGATGCTCGCCTTCGTGTTCCAGGCCCTGGCCAATCGTCGCCCCGACCTGGACACCGGCATCTATGCGTATGCGCGCGCAGGCTTCGGCAACTACATCGGATTCTCCGCCGCCTGGGGCTACTGGGTGGCTTCGGTGCTCGGCAACGCCAGTTTCTTCGTGCTGATCTTCAGCGGCCTCGGCCACTTCGCGCCGGTGTTCGGCGAAGGCAATACACCGGCCGCCATCGCTGCATCCTCCCTGCTGCTGTGGACGGTGCATCTGCTGGTACTGCGCGGCCTGCGTACCGCGGCAATCATCAATGGCCTGGTCACCGTGGCCAAGCTGGTGCCGATCGCGCTGTTCCTGATCCTGGCGGCCGCTGCATTCCGCATGGACGTGTTCCGCGCCGACTTCTTCGGCGTCCCCGCGCTGGGCGACATGGGCCAGCAGCTGCGCGGGATGATGCTGGTCACCGTGTGGGTGTTCATCGGTATCGAGGGCGCCAGCATCTACTCGCGCCGGGCGATGCGACGCGCCGATGTCGGCCGCGCCACCGTGATCGGCTTCATCGGCGTGTGGCTGCTGCTGGTGCTGGTCAGCCTGCTGTCGATGGGCGTCATGTCGCAGGCCGAACTGGCCGGCCTGCCCAACCCCTCGATGGCCTATGTGCTGCGCGCGATCGTTGGCGAATGGGGCGCGACGGTGATCATCATCGGCTCGATCATCTCGGTGCTGGGCGCGCTGCTGGCGTGGGTGCTGCTGTGCGCCGAAGTGCTGTTTGCCGCCGCTGGCGATGGCACGATGCCGGCCTTTCTCGGCCGCGAGAACGCGCGCGGCGTGCCCGCCAATGCGCTGTGGCTGAGCAACGGCCTGATCCAGTTGTTCCTGCTGCTGGTGCTGTTCAATTCGGGCAGCTACACCAGCCTGGTGCTGCTGGCGGCGTCGATGAGCCTGGTGCCGTACTTCCTGTCCAGCGCATTCGGCGTAAAGCTGGCCTGGCAGGGCGAGGCGTACGCCAGCGCCGCCGGCGCCCGTTGGCGCGACTTCCTCGTCGCGCTGCTGGCCAGCGCCTATGCGCTGTGGCTGGTGTATGCCGGCGGCCTGGACAACCTGCTGCTGTCGGTACTGCTGTATGTGCCGGGCGTGGTGCTGTACGCGTTGACCCGGCGCCAGCGCGGCGAGCGGGTGTTCACGCGCTGGGAGTGGGTGCTGTTCGGCGCGATCCTGGTGGTGGCCATCGCTACATTGGTGGCATTCTGGAAAGGCCAGCTGACGCTGTAGAGCCGAGCCCGCGCTCGGCTTCGCGCAGGCAGCCGAGCATGGCTTGTATGTTCCTCCCGGCTCGGCTCTACAACCGGCGTTTCGGCAGCATGCCGATGTCGTGCATCCAGCGTTCGGCCAGGCTGGGCCATGCCGACACCGGCGCATCTTTCAGGCGCAGGCCGAACGCGTGGCCGCCGCGTGCGAACAGATGCATTTCAACCGGCACTCCCGCTTCGATCAGTGCACGCTGATAGGTCAACGCGTGACGGACATCGTCCGTGGGGTCGTCGGCGGCCTGCACGATGAATGTCGGCGGCACCTTGGCATCGACCACGATGTCTTTTTCCAGCGAATCATCCTTGCGTACCCAGAGATGCCCCGGATACAGCAGCATCGCGAAGTCCGGCCGGCTGGACTGCGCATCCGCCGCATCCAGCGCTGCATAGCTGCGCTGCGCATGCGTGCTCAACCCGGCCACCACATGGCCGCCGGCCGAGAAGCCGATCACGCCCAACCGTTGCGGATCGATCTTCCAGTGTGCGGCCTGCGCACGCAGCAGGCCCATTGCCCGTTGCGCATCCTGCAATGCCATCGGCACGGCGGGAATGTCGCGGCAGTTGCATTCGCGATCCCAGTTCGGCCCCGAGGCCGGTACGCGATACTTCAGCAGCGCGCAGGTGACGCCCTGTGCGGTGAGCCAATCACAGATCTCGCTGCCTTCCAGGTCCATCGCCAGCACGTTGTAGCCACCGCCCGGCACCACCATCACTGCGGTGCCGGTGGGCGAGCCTTTCGCCGGGAACACGGTGAGCGTGGGCACGGCTACGTTCTGCAGCATCATCCAGTGCTCGCCACTGGCCCGGGAGACGGTTTCGCTGACCTGCTCGGGGCCTTTCAGCTTCGGCGGCGCCATCACCTGGCCATCTGGCCAGAGCGGCAGTTCCGTGGTGCCGGCGGGCGGTTGCCAGGTCGCTGGCGCGGCGGCAGATGCAGCGAACGGCTGCAAGGCCAGCAGCAGTGAAACAGCGAAGCCGATCGCGCGCATCGTCAACATCCACGTGATGAAACCGCATTGTAGAGTCGGGTTCGCTCGACAGAGTGCGCGCAGTGCATCCACGCATGGCGTGGATCTACCCGCGCACGCGACTGCATGGTTCGACGCAACAAAAAAGGCCTGCATCTTGCGATGCAGGCCTTTTGAATGTGGCGCCCGAAGTTGGACTCGAACCAACGACCCCCTGATTAACAGTCAAGTGCTCTAACCGGCTGAGCTATTCGGGCAGACCGCCAGTATAACGACTCTTCACGCGCGATGGTAGGGGTGATTGGCCAACATCGCAGCGGCGCGATACAACTGTTCGGCCACCACCAGCCGCACCAGCATGTGCGGCAGCGTCAGCGGGCCGATCGACCACTTTTCATCGGCCAGCGCAGACACTTCCGGCGAATGGCCTTCCGGCCCACCAATCAGGAACGCCAGGTCCCTGCCCTGTCCGCGCCAGTGCTCCAGGCGCTGCGCCAGCTGTTCGGAACTGAGCTGGCGGCCCGGTACGTCCAGTGCAACAACATAGGCATTCTTCGGCAGCGCAGCGATCACCCGCTTGCCTTCGTCTTCGGTGGCGCGACGCGCGTCGCGCCCTTTGCCGCGCAGGCCGGGCTCGATCTCCACCAGCTCGAAGGGCAGCCAGTGCGAGAGCCGCTTCTGGTACTCGGCAAACCCCTGCGCGACCCAGCTGGGCGCGCGTTCGCCGGTGGCGATCAGGCGGGCTTTCATCAACATTCCTCCAAAACGTCGACGGCGCCATCGGCGCCGTCGAGAACTGCATCAACGCATGGCTCAGGCCACTTCGTCGTCGTCGTAGGACGGCGGCTGGTCGCCAACGGTCCACAGGCGCTCGAGCGCGTAGAACTCGCGCACGCGCGGCAGCATCACGTGCACGATGACGTCGCCCAGGTCGACCAGCACCCATTCGGCTTCACGCTCGCCTTCAACACCCAGCGGCATGACGTCGATCTTCTTGGCGAAGCGCACGACCTCGTCGGCGATGGACTTCACATGGCGGGTCGACGTACCCGACACGACTACCATGTAGTCGGCGACGCTGGACTTGCCGCGCACGTCGATCTCGACCGGGTCCTTGGCCTTCAGGTCTTCGGTGGCTTGACGGACGCTGGCCAGCAGTTCCGGCACGGAGGGCGGCGGGCTGGGCAGATCGACCTTGATGGTCTGGGGCTGGGTCTGGTTGCTCAAAGCGGGTCGACTCGATAAACGTGGGGGCGATTATACGGCCACAGCGCGGCAACCGTATTCACGAGGTGGCGGAGCGGTACAGGCCATGGCCAGAAACATAGTCGGCCACCGCAGGTGCCAGCATGGCCCGCCAGGGACCACCCGCGGCGATCTGGGTGCGCACGGCGCTGGCCGATTCCTCGCGCAGCGGGTGGTGCAGGCGCAGGATGCGGCCGGCCGGGCTGGCAAACAGCGCCTGTTCGTTGTCGGCCCAGCGGCCCTCGGTGGCCTGCCCCAGCGCGCCGTCGACACTGGCCCGCAGCGGACTGCCCGGACGCTCGGCGACGATGAAATGGGCCAGCCCGAACAGCGCCTGCCACTCATGCCAGCTGGGCAGGCCGAGCAGGCTGTCGGCCCCCACCAGCCACGCCAGCGGGCGGCTGGGGCCAAGTTCGGCACGCAGTTCGCGCAGGGTATCGACGGTATAGGACGGCCGGCCGGGAAAGCGCGCGGCCCGATCCAGCTCATGACGGTCCAGCAGCAGGCCCGGCTCATCGCCGATGGCCAGGCCGAGCATGGTGCAGCGTTGTTCGGCGGTCGCGCCCGGCACCGCGCGGTGCGGCGGGTCGGCGGCAGGCAGCATGCGTACCGCCACCTGCAGTTCATCGCGTGCAGCGCGCGCGATCGCCAGATGGCCCAGATGCACCGGGTCGAAGGTGCCCCCGTAATAGATCCGCAGGCTCATGGATCAGGCCCGGGCGAGCAGCCGTACCGCGCGCGCCTCGGCCACCGCCACCAGCAGGCGCTCAAGCGCGAGCCAGGCATCGCCGTCGGCTCGCCCCTTGGCGATGCGGTCAACCAGCCCGGCTTCGGCCACGAAACGCTCCCAGCGCTTGCCTTCCGGGTGCCGCTGCAGCGCACGCTTGTAGGGTGCCTGCCGCGATTCCCAGATACCACGGGATTTCATCTCCGCAGCCAGGTTGCCGCCGCGTGCCTGGACCCGTGCCAGGCCGGCACCAGCCAGCAGTTCGCGGATCACGATCGGCATCAGCGCGGCCACGGCCTCGCCTTCGCCGCGCAGACCGGCCAGCATCCTCAGCACCGCCTGCGGCTGGCCGGAGAAGGTGGATTCGACCAGCCGGAACACGTCGTAGCGGGCGGCATCGGCCACCAGCGATTCCATCCGTTCCACGTCCAGGGTCTGGCCATCGGCCAGCAGTGCGAGCTTGTCGATCTCCTGCGCCGCGGCCAGCAGGTTGCCTTCCACGCGCTCGGCCAGGCGTTGCACGGCGGCGGGCTCGGCGCGCAGGCCTCTGCTGCGCAGGCGCCGTTCGATCCAGTCCGGCAACTCGTGCGGCTTGATCGCCCAGGCCACCGACAGCACGCCGACGCGGCCCACCGCCTCGGCCCACTTGCCCTGGTGGGCCTTGCTCCACTCATTGGCGGTGATCATCAGGATCACGTCCGGCGCCGGATTGGCGCAGAACTGGCTGATCACCTCGCCACCGTCCTTGCCCGGCTTGCCACTGGGCAGGCGCACTTCCACCAGGCGGCGGGCGCTGAACAGGCTGGGGGCGTGGAAACTGGCGTCGAGCTGGTTCCAGTCGAAGTCGCGGCCATCGGCATCGAACACTTCGCGCTCGTCGATGCCGGCCGCGCGTGCGCGGGCACGCACGGCGTCAGCCGCCTCCAGCACACGCAGTGTTTCCGGGCCGGCGATCAGATATACCGGCGCCAGCGCCGTGTCAGCGCCCTGCCCGGCCAGCTGTTCCGGTCGCAGTTCCATCAGGCGCCCGGCTCAGTGCTGGACGGCGGGTGCGGGCTCGACCGGATCGTGCTCGACCGGCTTCGGTGCCGACAGGCTGCCGCCCTTTTCCAGTTCGGCGCGGACCACGCTGTCGATACGGCGGATGATCGAGGCCGACATTTCGCGGCGCAGTTCGTCAGCCAGGATCTCGCGTTCGGTGGTGGTACCGGTGGCGTCGGTCGGCGGCGACACGTAGTCGCGCGACAGTTCGATCACCTGCTGCGGCACCAGTTCGCTGCCATCTTCGCGGCGGAAGATGAAGATCACCGCATAGCGCAGGCTGTATTCCTGCGCGCGGCCCTGCGAGTCGATGGCGATGGGCAGGTCGCCCCAGCGTTCGGACAGCACCTGCAGCTGGGCATTGGGGCCCTTGCTGTCCTCATCGGCCAAGCGAGCACCGGAGGCCAGCAGGCTGCGGTTCAACAGCTTGACCAGCTCACTGTAGGGCGCGGTGGATACCACCTTCACCGGTGCCGTGTCGGTCGGCAGCATCAGCTTGTTGCGCAGGTGGAAACCGCAGCCGGCGAGGCCGAGGGCGAGAACGAGGGCAAGCAGGATTCGGGTCATGGAGACAGTCTGGCGGAGCCGGGCGATCACGGCAACAGACAGGGTGCCCGAGGCCGCGTGAACGCAGGGCCATCGGCCGGGCGCGCCCGGCGTGGCGACAACGCACCGGCCGCCACGATGGCGGCCGGTGCCAGGTACATCAGGCAGCGACGATGTTCACGATCTTGCCGGGAACGATGATGATCTTGCGCACCGTCAGGCCTTCCAGGAACTTGGCCGCGTTCGGCTCGGCCAGGGCCAGCGCTTCGATCTGCTCGCGCGCGGCATCGGCGGCGACCTCGATGGTGCCACGCAGCTTGCCATTGACCTGCACGGCCAGGATCAGCGCATCGCGCACCAGCGCACTGCTGTCGGCCTGCGGGAACGGCTGGTCTTCCAGCAGCGTTTCGCCATGGCCCAGCACCTGCCACAGGGCGTGGCTGGCGTGCGGGGTGATCGGGTTGAGCAGCAGCACGATGGCCTGCAGTGCTTCCTGGCGCACGGCGCGCCCCTGTGCACTGCCGTCTTCGAACTTGGCCAGCGCGTTCATCAGCTCCATCACCGCAGCAATGGCGGTGTTGAAGCTGTGGCGGCGCCCGTAGTCGTCACCGACCTTGCCGATGGTCTCGTGGGTCTTGCGGCGCAGGGCCTTCTGGCCGGCATCCAGCGCGGCCGCGTCGAGCGCCGGTGCGGCACCGTCGGCAGCGTGCTTCTGCACCTGTGCCCACAGGCGGCGCAGGAACCGGGCCATGCCGTCCACGCCGGCTTCGTTCCATTCCAGCGACTGTTCCGGCGGTGCAGCGAACATCGAGAACAGGCGCACGGTATCGGCGCCGTACTTGCTGACCATCGCCTGCGGGTCCACGCCGTTGTTCTTCGACTTGGACATCTTCTCGGTACCACCGACCACCACCGGCTGACCGTCGGCGATGAGGGTGGCGCCGGTGATGCGGCCGCGCTCGTCGCGCTGCACTTCCACATCGGCCGGGTTGATCCAGTCCTTCGAGCCGTCCGGGTTCGGGCGGTAGTAGGTCTCGGCGATCACCATGCCCTGGCACAGCAGGTTCCGCGCCGGTTCGTTGCTGTCCACCATCCGCGCGTCGCGCAGCAGCTTGTGGTAGAAGCGGAAATACATCAGGTGCAGGATCGCGTGCTCGATGCCACCGATGTACTGGTCCACCGGCAGCCAGTAGTTGCCGCGCTTGTCGACCGCATCACGGGCACCCGGCGAGGTGTAGCGGGCGTAATACCAGCTCGACTCCATGAAGGTGTCGAAGGTGTCGGTCTCACGCTCGGCCGCGCCACCGCATTCCGGGCAGGTGGTCTTGCGCCATTCCGGATCGGCCTTGATCGGCGAACCGGTGCCGACGAAGTTGACGTCTTCCGGCAGCACCACCGGCAGCTGGTCTTCCGGCACCGGCACCGCGCCACACTTGTCGCAGTAGATCACCGGAATCGGGCAACCCCAGTAGCGCTGGCGGCTCACGCCCCAGTCGCGCAGGCGGTAGTTCACCCGGCGCTGGCCCTGGGCCTTGCGCTCGAACCGTTCGGCCAGCGCCTCGAAGGCGCCCTGGAAATCCAGGCCGTCGAACTCGTCGGAGTTGACCAGTTCGGTCTCGCGGGTCTTGTCGCCGTACCAGTCCTGCCAACGCGTCGCGTCGTAGGCGCCCTCGTCCTTGCGCAGCGACTTCAGCGCGATGACCTGGCGGATCGGCAGGTTGTACTTGTTGGCGAATTCATTGTCGCGCTGGTCGTGGCCCGGTACGGCCATCACCGCGCCGGTGCCGTAGCCCATCAGCACGAAGTTGGCGACCCACACCGGCACCTGGGCACCGGTAACCGGATGCACGGCGCGCAGGCCGGTATCCATGCCGCGCTTTTCCTGGGTTTCCAGTTCGGCCTCGGACACGCCGCCCTGCTTCATTTCCGACAGCAGCGCAGCCAGTTCCGGGTTGTTCTTCGCCGCATGCAGGGCCAGCGGGTGTTCGCCGGCGATCGACACGAAGGTCACGCCCATCACGGTATCCGGGCGGGTGGTGAACACGCGCAGCGGATCCAGTGCGGCACCATCGACGTCACGCACGTCGAACTGGATTTCCAGGCCCTCGGAGCGGCCGATCCAGTTGCGCTGCATGGTCTTGACCGACTCCGGCCAGCCGTCCAGTTCATCCAGGCCGTCCAGCAGTTCCTGGGCGTAATCGGTGATGCGCAGGAACCACTGCGGAATCTCGCGCTTTTCCACCAGCGCGCCGGAGCGCCAGCCGCGGCCGTCGATGACCTGCTCGTTGGCCAGCACGGTCTGGTCGACCGGGTCCCAGTTCACCACCGCGTTGCGGCGGTAGGCCAGGCCCTTGCGCATCAGGCGGGTGAACATGCGCTGCTCGTGGACGTAATAGTCCGGGCGGCAGGTGGCGAACTCGCGCGACCAGTCGATGGCGTAGCCCAGCGACTTCAGCTGGCTGCGCATGTGGTCGATGTTCTTGTAGGTCCAGGCGGCCGGCGCGGTCTTGTTCTTGATCGCAGCGTTTTCCGCCGGCAGGCCAAACGCGTCCCAGCCCATCGGCTGCAGGACGTTGTGGCCGGTCATGCGCTTGTAGCGGCTGATCACATCGCCGATCGTGTAATTGCGCACGTGGCCCATGTGCAGCGCACCGGACGGATACGGAAGCATCGACAGGCAGTAGTACTTCGGCTTGTCCGAGGCTTCATCGACCTCGAAGGCACGGGTAGCGTCCCAGTACTTCTGGGCGGCGGATTCAACCTGCTGCGGATCGTAAACGTTGGGTTCGACGCTGGTCATGTAACACGCGGTTGCGGCGGCAAAGCGGTACAGCGTACCGCAGTGCGGCAAATGGCTCCAATCCCGCCTGCCGGGCCGGCGCGCGGCGAGGCGCTGGAGAGCGTCTCAGCGCCTGCGCGACAGCGGCAGGGCCAAGGCCAGCCACAGCGCCCAGCAGGCAAAGGCCAGCCGTTGCGCCAGCGCCGCCGGCAGTACACCCGGCAGGCCGAACGCGAGCAGACCAGCGCCGGTTCCGCAGCCCAGCGCCAGCAGGCCCAGCCTTCGGCCACCCGGATGCCGCAGTCGCGCCGCCCCCAGCAGCACGCTGCCTGCGACAAAAGCCAGCGCCCAGACCATCCACACGCTGGCGTGCAGCTTGCTGGCCGGGCCCTGCATGTCCATCTGGTCCTCGAAATCCAGCGGCAGCAGACCCATCGCGATGAAGGCAAGCGCGGCCAGCAGCAGCATCTGGCTGCCCACGCGTGCCGTCCAGGCGGCATCCACCGGTAGTTGCCGGCGCAGGCGCTCGGCCACCACCACCGCCAGCGCACCCGGCAGCACCAGCCCCAGCAGGTTGAAGCCCAGCGCATGGGGAATGCCGTGCGCGCCCAGCCAGGTCACCGGATGCAGCGCCTGCGAGTAGTCCGGCAGCGCCGCACCGAAGCCGGCCACCGACAGCACGAACAGGGCTGCGGCGAGCACGCCCACCCAACGATCCAGCCGAACCACGGACATCGCAGCCACTCTCCACAAGAACATCAGCACATTGTCGCGGCAGCTGCCAGCTCCGCCAAGCTGTCCCGGATTTCCTGGAGACGTGGTCCCAGGGTTGAGACCGACAGGGTTCGTCACCATAGAATCGGTCTCCAGATGCCGAACGATGCCCCATGACCGAGACGACCTACGTATTCGACGCCACCACCGCTACCTTCGAGGCGGACGTGCTGCAGAAGTCGCTGCAGACACCGGTCCTTGTGGATTTCTGGGCGACCTGGTGCGAACCGTGCAAGACCCTCGGCCCGATGCTGGAGAAGCTGGCCGGCGAATACAACGGCGCGTTCGAACTGGCCAAGGTCGATGTGGACAAGGAACAGCAGATCGCTGCGGCCTTCCAGATCCGTTCGGTACCCACCGTGTTCCTGGTCAAGGGTGGGCAGCTGGTGGACGGCTTCCCCGGCGCCCTGCCGGAAGGCCAGCTGCGTGAATTCCTGGCCCAGCACGGCGTGGTGCCGGCCGATGTCGTCGACAGCATTGCCGAGGACGAGGCCCCGCTGGACCCGCAGGCGCAGGTGGACGTACTGCGCGCGCAGATCGCCGCCGAGCCGGACAAGGACGAGCTGAAGCTCGACCTGGCCCTGGCGCTGCTGCAGGTTGGCGGCGTGGACGAGGCCAGCACGCTGATCGATGCCCTGCCCGCCAACCTGGCCACCGACGACCGCGCCGTGCGTGGCCGCGCCCGGCTGTCCTTCGCCGCCGCGCTGAAGGACGCGCCGCCTGCGGAGGTGCTGGATGCGCGCATCGCCGCCGATGGCAAGGATCTGCAGGCGCGTCACCTGCGCGGTGTGCAGCTGCTGCTGGCGGGCGAGGACGAAGCCGCGCTGGAACAGTTCCTGGAGATGCTGCGGATCGACCGCGGTTTCCAGGAAGGACTGCCGCGCAAGGCCCTGATCGACGCCTTCAATGTCATCGCCGATGAAGACCTGGTGGGCCGCTCGCGGCGCCGGATGGCCTCCCTGCTGTTCTGAACGGCACCGGCATCGTTCAGAATCCCTGCACTGAACGCGGGCAATAATGCCCGCGATGGTGGCCCCCAGGGCCGCCACGATCCGTTCGGGGGGATGAGGTCGGGGCCATGGGGTCTTGCAGCTGCGCCCCCGCTTTGCCGGGACAGCAATCCGTGACCGTTGGCCGCTCGTCGTCTTTCATCATGCGTTTCCTGCGCACACTGCTGTGTGCCCTCTGCCTGTTGCCGACGTTTGCCGGCGCGCAGGACTGGAACTACCGGGTCCGCCCCGGCGATACCCTGTGGGATCTGGGCGCGGCGTATCTCAAGCCCAGCGTGGGCTGGCAGCAGCTGCAGCAGCACAACCGCATCGACAACCCATACCGGTTGCCGCCGGGCGAACTGCTGCGCTTCCCGATCGGCTGGCTGCGCGTTGAACCCGCCCCGGCGCGGGTACTGGCCGTGCGTGGGCAGGTTGAACTGAGCGCAGCCGATGGCAGCAGCAACCGCGCCGTGCGCGCAGGCGAAGAGCTGCACATCGGCGATGCGATCCAGACCAAGGCCGATTCCAGCATCACCCTTGAATTCGCCGACGCCTCGCGGTTGCAGCTGCGCGAACACTCACGCCTGCGCCTGGACCAGCTCAGCCGCTATGGCCGCACCGGCATGGTCGATACCCGCCTGCGCCTGCAGCAGGGGCGCGCCAGCAACCGGGTCACCCCGGCGCGCGGGCCGGCATCGCGCTACATCATCGATGCACCCACGGCCACCAGCAGCGTGCGCGGCACCGTGTTCCGGGTCAGCGCCGGCGATGACGCCCATGCCGGTGCCACCGAAGTACTGGAGGGCAAGGTGCAGGTCGGCAACCCGCATGGCCAGCGTCTGGTCCACCCCGGCCAGGCCAGCCGCAGCGCAGGCAGCGCAACAGCACCCGAAGCGGTTTCCGGCCTGCTGCCGGCACCGCGCCTGCGCGCCGATGCGACCCGCCTGGGCGCCTTGCCGGCCCAGCTCGCCTGGGAACCGGTGACCGGTGCCGACCACTACCGGGTGGAAGTGGTGCAGGCCGCCACTCCGGAAATCCTGTTGTTTGCGGCCACCACCACCGACACCGCGCTGGTGATCGGCGAGCTGCCGCCGGGTGCGCTGCGCCTGCTGCTGCGCGCAGTGGATGCACAGGGCGTGGAAGGTCTCGATGCCAGCGAGGATTTCCTCCTCGGCGACCAGCCGCCACCGCCACTGACCATTTCCCCGCTGCAGGGACAGACGGTCAACAGCGACCGGCCGCGCTTCCACTGGAGCCAGGCGCCCGGTGCCAGCAGCAGCGTGCTGCAGGTGGCCGACGAGCCGCAGTTCCTGCAGCCGCTGCGCGAGCAGAGCACCGGCAGCACCGACCTGCGCCTGGGTGAGCCGCTGCCGCCCGGCCAGTACTACTGGCGGATCGCTTCGCGTGATGGCCAGGGCCACCAGGGTCGCTATGGCCAGGCGTTGGCGCTGCAGTTGAGCGATGAACCGGTGGACCCGGCACTGCAGCCGCCCGAGGCCATCGACGGCGAGCTGACCCTGCGCTGGCAGGCGGGAAGCGATGGCCAGCGCTATCGGGTGCAGGTCGATCGTCGCGGTAATTTCAGCGCGCCGCTGCTCGATACCACCGTTGACGAACCGCAGGTCAGCTTCAAGCGCCCGTGGCGCGGCACGCTGCACATCCGTGTGCAGTACATCGACGATGACGGCCACGCGGGCCCGTTCTCGCCTGCCCAGCAGGTCAAGCTGCCGTGCCGCCTGTGCTACGGCGCGGGCGGCGGTGTCCTGCTGCTGTGGCTGTTGCTGTGAGGCGCTCGCCGCTGCCGTGGTCGCGACGGATCCTGCTGGCCCTGCTGGCAGGTGTAACGACTGCGGTGGTCAGCCACGGCCAATGGCTGTGGCGGCAGGACGAAACGGCGTACGACATGATGGTCGGCAGCTGGGATTACCGTCCTGACCCCAGCGTGCTGATCGTCGCCATCGACGAGGGCAGCCTGCAGCGGCTGGGGCAGTGGCCGTGGCCGCGCTCGGTGCATGCCCGCCTGCTGGACCGCCTGACCGACGCTGGTGCCGAGCGCGTCGCGCTGGACCTCATGCTGTCCGAGCCCGACCGCCGCGATGCACGCCAGGACGCCGAGCTGGCCGCGGCGATCCGTCGCAACGGCCGCGTGGTGCTGCCGGTGCTGGCCGCGCCGGCGGCCGGCGACCGCATGGCCGAGGAGATGCTGCCCATCCCGTTGATTGCCGCCAGCGCTGCCGCCATGGGCCACAGCGACGTTGAAGTCGACGGCGATGGTGTCGCCCGAGGGGTCTACCTGCATGCCGGCATCGGCCAGGCGCACTGGCCGGCACTCGGCCTGGCGTTGACCGATCTGCCGCCGCAACGCGCACACGGTCTGCCCGACCCCGACCCGGCGCTGGACTCGCCCTATCAATGGCGCCGCGATGATTACGTGCGCGTACGTTATGCCGGGCCACCGGAACGCTTGCCACAGGTGTCCTACGCCGATGTGCTGGAAGGGCGCGTGGATGACTCGATGCTGCGTGGCAGGCGCATCGTGGTCGGCATGACGGCCAGTGGCATCGCCCTCCGCCTGTTGACACCCACCACCCGCGAATACTGGATGAGCGGCAGCGAGTACCAGGCCAACCTCGCCTCGATGCTGCTGCAGGACAAGCAGATCGACGTGTTGCCCCGCGCCTGGCAGGACACCCTGGCCGGCGTGCTGGTGGCGATGTGCGTACTGCTGCTCGGGCTGCGCCTGCCCTGGGTCGTTGCCCTGTGCTCGCTGCCGGCCGCGCCGCTGCTGAGCTGGCTGCTGCTGCGCACCAGCAGCCTCTGGTGGGCGCCGGCCAGCGCCCTGCTCGGCATCGTGCTGGTGCTGACGGCGTGGGCGACCTGGCGCATCGCCTCCTGGCACCGCCAGGCCAACCGCGATGCGCTGACCGGGCTGGGTAACCGCCTGCGCTTCGAACAATCGCTGCAACAGGAATGTGATGCGGCGCGCCGCAGTGGCAAGCCCTTGACCCTGGCTCTGATCGATGTCGACCACTTCAAGCACCACAACGATCGCCATGGTCACCAGGTCGGCGATCGCGTGTTGTGCGAAGTGGCCCGCCTGATCCAGGCGCATGCCCGGCGCCCCCGTGACATGGCCGCGCGCTACGGCGGCGACGAGTTCGCCCTGGTGCTGCCCGACACCCCGGTGGAAGGCGCACGGCAGGTGATCGAAGACCTGATCTCCTGCATCCGCGCCCTGCCGCCGCCCGGCGATGGCAGCGAGACCGGTGTCACCCTGACCATCGGCGTCTACACCCGTGTCCCGGACAGCGACCTGCAACCGCATCATTTCGTCGAAGGCGCCGACAACGCGCTCTACCGGGCCAAGGACAATGGCCGCGACGGTTACGTGATCGACGGCGGTACGCCCGGACCGTAGCGCACGGCAGGCCCTTCCGTGCGCCGCGGGCTACAACATACGCATGCGAATGGTTAGACTGGGGGCCCCGTCCCCTGCCCGGTTCCCACATGAAAGCCAGCACGTTCCGCTTCGGCATCAACCTGTGGCCACCGTTCCTGTTCACCGGCATCCATGTCACCCGGATCACCCCGGACTACCGGCAGATCGACGTGGAACTGCGCCTGCGTCCCTGGAACCGCAACTACGTCGGCACCCACTTCGGCGGCAGCCTGTTTGCGATGACCGATCCGTTCTGGATGCTGGGCCTGATGCACACCCTCGGCCGTGACTATTACGTCTGGGATCGCGCCGGTGCGATCGATTTCCTCAAGCCCGGCCGCGGAACGGTGCGCACCTCGTTCCGCATCGATGACGCCCTGCTGGATGAACTGCGTACGGCGGCGGCCGGCGGCGAAAAAGTGCTGCGCTGGTTCAGCAACGACGTGGTCGACGAAGCTGGCGAGGTCGTCGCGCAGGTACGCAAGCAGGTCTATGTGCGCCTGAAGCCACACGCACGGTAAAGCGGGTCGGCCGACGCCCCGCTATCCTCTGCAGCCCTGCCATGGAGGCTGCAATGCGCCTTTCGTTGTTTGCTGCGGCACTGGCCGCCCTGCCCTTCACCGCCACCGCACTGGACGTGCCGCCAGTGCGCTATCCCTCCCTGCCGGCGCACGCCGCTACGGCCGAGGGTTTTGTACCTGCCGGCTGGGCGCTGGAATACAGGATCGAAGGCGACCTCGACCAGGACGGGCGCGCCGACCTTGCGCTGGTGCTGCGCCAGCAGGACCAGCGCAACATCATCGAGCACGATGGGTTCGGGCCGTCGCCGTATGACAGCAACCCGCGCATCCTCGCCATCGCTTTTGCGCGCCCCTCCGGTTACCTGCTGGCCGCGCAGAACCACACCCTCATTCCTCGACCGGACTCGCCGGTGCTCAGCGATGCGCTGGCCGAAGGCACCGGCGTGTCGATCCAGCGCGGCGCGCTGCGGGTGGGGCTGTACTCGTTCTCCAGCGCGGGCAGCTGGTCGACGAGCACCACCACGTTCACGTTCCGCTGGCAGGAAGGCGCCTTCGCGCTGATCGGCTACGACCGCGACTCGATGATGCGCAATTCCGGGCAGACCGAAGGCCTCAGCGTGAACTACTCCACCGGCAAGGTGAAGCTGACCGAAGGCAGCATGCAGGACGACAAGGAGCAGGTGCGCTGGCAGACCCTGGGTGACCGCAGGCGCTGGACACTGGACAGCGTCGGCGATGGCTGGGCGTTCAATCCGCTCGGCGACGGCGGCTGAGCCCGGGTCAGTCAGCCTGCAACGGCATCGACAGATACGGACCCTCGCCTTCGCGCGCCGGTCCACGCCGCAGTACCTGCAGGTGGCGGCCGTCTGCAGACAGTTGTGGCATGCGGGCGTCCGAACGCCACTGCGCCGGCAACCGCGCCAGCGCCTCGTCGGCGGGCCCGGGCTGCTGCCGCAGCCAGCGCTGTGCGCCGAGCAGGCGGATCATCGCCGCTGCGTCCTGGCTGCGCGCCGCGTACTGTGCGTAGGACGGCCCGGCGATGGCGCTCACTGTGCATCCCAGCGGATTGGCCACGCAGCCCACGTCCCATCGGGGCGATGGCGGGGCTAGGAGCGGGACATCGGCTGCCAGCGCCGTGGCCGCACCAGGCCGGCATGCCCAACCGAAATTGCTGGCGATCCGGGCCAGGGTGTGGTCGCGATCCAGCAGCAGACGGCTGCCTGCTGTCTGCGTGGACGCCTCGATGGCGGCCTTGTTCATCGCAAATTCGCCCTGCATCGCTTGGCACAGGCTCTGCTCGTCGGCGTCCAGCGGCTGCAGCGCCACCTCGCAGGAGGCGGGCAGGACGTAATCCGGTGATTGCTCGACCAGCATGTCGCCCAGCAACCCGGCATGGGTCCTCACCACAACAGCGCCCATCATGCTGTCCATCAGCGTGCTGCCGGTGCGCATCATCCGCCGCCCGAACCGGACCGCGCTGCAGCTACCCTCGACGGCACCGGCAACATCACCCTGCAGATAGGCCAGTGCCTGCGCACTGGCGCCATCCAACAGCGGCGTGTACGCCGGTAGTGGCATGAGTTCGATTCCGCTGGGCTGGAACGGCGAATCGAAACGATCGAAGTCTGCCAACCGGGCCAGTCGCTGGTGCAGGCCGGCATGCCCGGCGTGAGCGTCAGCGAAACGCTGCGGATCAGCGCGCACCTGTGCCAGGCAGCCGACGGGCCCGACGGCACAACGACCTGCCCCATCCAGCTTCAACGGTGCGTGCCTGGCGGCCAGCACCGAGGCATGCGACGCCTGCGAGGGCGTCGTCTGCCAGCGCTGCACATCGTCGGCCAACGCCGCCTCACGCTGGGCCGGGTCCAGCCCATCGAAGGGCAGCGTCCACAGCAGGGCGAAGCCGTTGCGGCCTTCGTTGGGTTGCACGGCCTCAAGCAGACGCCTGTCTTCCCGCTGCGCGGCCGACAACGGCCAGAACCTCGACAGCAGCCATGCCGCGATGGCCATCACCACCAGGGCCAGCAGTGCCCAGCCCAACCACCGCAGCATCTTCAACACAGCATCCTTTCCCTGCATGGCCAGCACCACCAACGGACAGCGTAAACGAGCGGCCGCGACCGCTACAATGCGCGCATGTCGCTCGAAGCCCCCGCCCTGGTTCCCCGCCCCTCCCTGCAGCGCCTGTTCCTGACCGGCCTGCTGACCCTGTTGCCGATCTGGCTGACCTGGGTGGTGGTCAAATTCGTGTTCGTGCTGCTGTCGGGCATTTCCAGCCCACTGGTGGTACCGCTGTCCGAACAGATCGCGACCAGCTTCCCGCATTACCTCGGCTGGGTCCGCGCCGAATGGATTCAGAACACCATCGCCCTGCTGGCCACCCTGCTGGTGATCCTGGCGGTGGGCGTAGCCAGCCGCCGCGTGGTCGGCCAGCGCCTGCTGCGCTGGGTCGGTGCGATCATCAAGCGCATTCCGCTGGCCAGCATCATCTATGACAGCGCCAAGAAGCTGCTGGACATGCTGCAGACCGAGCCGGGCAGCACCCAGCGCGTGGTGCTGATCGACTTCCCGCATCGCGACATGAAATCGGTCGGCCTGGTCACCCGGGTCATCAAGGAACAGGGCACCGACCGCGAACTGGCCGCCGTCTACGTGCCGACCACGCCGAACCCGACCTCGGGCTATCTGGAGATCGTGCCCGTCGAGCTGCTCACCCCGACCGACTGGACGGTGGACCAGGCGATGAGCTTCATCATTTCCGGCGGTGCAGTGGCGCCCTCCAGCGTTCCGTTCACCCGCGCTGGCGATCGTTCCGAATGAGCGAGGCGTCTCATGCGCGGCCGCTGCAGGACCGTGCGGTCCTGCTGTTCATCGTGCTGGCCGCGTTCTTCTGTGGCAACGCGGTACTGGCCGAACTGATCGGGGTGAAGATCTTCGCCCTGGAAGACACGCTCGGCATCGACCCGCTGAACTGGAACCTGTTCGGCCAGACCGGCTCGTTGAGCTTCACCGCCGGCACCCTGCTGTGGCCGGTGGTGTTCATCATGACCGACACCATCAACGAATTCTTCGGCAAGCGCGGGGTGCGTTTCATCTCGTGGCTGGCGGTGGTGCTGATCGCCTACGGTTTCCTGTTCGCCTTCGCGGCGATCTCGCTGGCACCGGCCAGCTGGTGGGTGACCTCGATGGATGCCCATGGCGTGCCCGATTACCAGGCCGCGTTCGCAGCGGTGTTCGGACAGGGCATGTGGACCATTGCCGGTTCGTTGGTTGCGTTCCTGTTCGGCCAGTTGATCGACGTGGCGGTGTTCCATCGCATCCGCCAGGCCACCGGCGAGCGCCATGTATGGCTGCGTGCCACGGGCTCCACTGCGGTCTCGCAGCTGGTGGACAGCTTCGTGGTGATCTGGATCGCCTTCGTGCTCGGCCCGCAGCACTGGCCGACATCGCTGTTCCTGGCGGTGAGCAGCGTCAACTACGTCTACAAGATGGGCTTCGCGATCGCCCTGATTCCGTTGCTGTACCTGATGCGGCGTGCAATCACCCGCTATCTGGGCGAGCACCGCGCCGCCGACCTGCGCGCTGCGGCCGCGGCTGACTGAAGCCCCAGCGGCGCGCAAGCTGACTGCGCCCTCACGCTGGCCGTACGCGCGCGGATCGTGCAAGCTCCACGGTCTGTGTTCCACGGAAGCTTCTTGATGCCGTATTCCCCCCGCGTCCTGGCCGCCGCCATCGCCGCGTTGTTCCTGTTCAGCGCCGTTCCGCCGGCCGAAGCAGCGAAGAAGAAGGGCAGCCGCCCCGCCGCCGCGCAGACACGCCAGGCGGCTAAGCCGAAGGCGCGCGCCGGCACACGTGCCACCCCGCCGGCCCGCGGCAGTTCGGCGCGCCGCGCCGCGCCGCGTCCGCTCGCCCCGGCCCGCGCAGTGCCCAAGCAGGTGCAGCTGGAGCGCTTGTACGACGAATACTGGGATGCCTCCATGCGGTTGAACCCGCTGCAGGCGACCTTCCAGGGCGAGCCGCGCTACAACGACCAGTTGCCCAATATCCTGTCCGCCGCCTGGCGCCAACAATCGCACGACTTCACCACCGAATGGCTGGGCAAGGTCGAGAAGATCGGCAGCGATGGCCTGCAGGGCCAGGACCTGCTCAGCTACGAGATCTTCGTGCGTGATGCCCGTGCCTCGCTGGCCGCCGAACGCTATCCGAGCTGGATGATGCCGATCAGCCAGTACTACAACGTCGGCAGCATCATGGCCATCCTCGGCGCCGGTGCCGGCGCGCAGCCGTTCAACACGGCCAAGGACTACGACACCTGGTCGCGACGCTCGCTGGGCATTCCCGATCTGTTCGACCAGGCCATCGCCAACATGCGCCAGGGCATGAAGGCCGGCGTGGTGCAGCCGCGCGACCTGATGGAAAAAGTACTCCCGCAGCTGGACGCGGTGATCAAGCCGACCGCCGAAGAGAGCATCTTCTGGTCGCCGATCCGGACCATGCCGGAGTCCATCTCCGCCGAAGACAAGGCGCGCATCAGCGCCGAGTACAAGCGCATGATCGAACTGCGCATCATGCCGGCCTACCGCGCCCTGCGTGGCTTCATCGCCACCGAATACCTGCCTGCCACGCGCAGCAGCAGCGGCCTGGGTGCCCTGCCCGACGGCCAGGCCTGGTACGCCAACCTGATCGTGCAGACCACTGCCAGCCAGCAGACCGCCGCGCAGCTGCATGCGCTGGGCGAGCAGCGTGTGCAGGAGCTGCAGGCACAGATCACCACGGTGATGCGCGATGGCAAGCTGCGCAGCTCGCAGGCCAAGCTGCTGCGCAGCATGCGCAACGACCGCCAGTTCCAGTACAGCGATGCCAACGCGTTGCTCAACCGTTACCGGCAGGTGCAGCAGCAGGTTGATGCACGCCTGCCGCAGGTGCTGGACACCCTGCCGAAGGCGCCGCTGCAGATCCATGCAGTGGAACCGGAGCGTGCCATGACCGCCGCCGCCGCCTCCTACCAGCCGTCGCCCCCGGGGCAGCCCGGCGTGCTGTTCGTCAACACCCGCGACCTGCCCAGCCGCAAGCGCTGGAACGTGCCGGTGCAGTACCTGCACGAAGCCATTCCCGGCCACCATGTGCAGCTGGGTCTGCAGCAGGAACTGACCAAGCTGCCGCGCTTCCGCCGCCTCGGCGGTGACCTCGCCTTCGTCGAAGGCTGGGGCCTGTATGCGGAAACCCTCGGCGAAGACCTCGGCGTGTACACCGATCCGTACGACCGCATCGGCTATCTGTATTCGCGCCTGTTGCGTGCCGCGCGCGTGGTCGCCGACACCGGCGTGCATGCGCAGGGCTGGAGCAAGCAGCAGGCCGTGACCTATCTGCAGAAGACCGTCGACATGAGCGCTGACGATGCCAATGCGGAAGTGGAGCGGATCATGGCCCAGCCGGGCCAGGCACTGTCCAACGTGGCGGGCCTGACCACGATCATCGCGCTGCGCGACAAGGCCAAGGCACGCCAGGGGGCAGCGTTCGACCTGCGCCGCTTCCATGCCGAAGTGCTGAAGGACGGTTCGATGCCACTGGATGTGCTGGACCACAAGATCGAACGCTGGCTGGCCCAGCCAGCCGCTGCAACGCCAGCACCCTGACCGTCACGGAGCTGCCATGCGCCCTGCCGCCCTGCTGTGTGCCACCGTTCTCGCCCTGCTGCCGTCGATCACGCTGGCGGCGGCACCGGTGGTGCCGCCGGATGCAGGCATCGATGGACTGATGCAGGCCTATGACGGCCAGGTGCCGGGCGCGGCCGTGCTGGTGCTGCACGATGGGCAGCCGGTATTCCGCCGCGGCTACGGGCTGGCCGTGGTCGAAGATGGCAGCGCCGTGACGCCGGCCAGCAATTTCCGCCTGGCCTCGGTCAGCAAGCAGTTCACCGCTGCGGCGGTGCTGTTGCTGGTCGAGGACGGTCGCCTCGCACTGGACCAGCCCGCGCGGCGCTGGCTGCCGGAACTGCCGCCCGCCGCTGCCGCCATCACCTTGAGGCAGTTGCTGTCGCACACCAGCGGCCTGCTGGACTACGAAGACCTGATGGACCCTGCCGACACCCGGCAGGTGCACGACGCTGATGTGCTGGCGCTGCTTGCCCGCGAAGATCGGCTCGCCTTCGCGCCCGGTACGCAGTACCACTACAGCAACAGCGGCTACGCATTGCTGGCGCTGATCGTCGGCCGCGCCGCCGGCAGCGACTTTGCCAGCTTCCTGCAGCAGCGCATTTTCCGGCCGCTGGGCATGGCACACACCGTCGCCCACCAGGACGGTGTCGACGTGGTGGCGCAGCGTGCCTATGGTTACAGCGAGGTTGAGGGCCGCTGGCAACGCACCGACCAGAGCACGACCAGCGCCGTGCTCGGCGACGGCGGCATCTACGCTTCGCTGGACGACCTCGCGCGCTGGGATGCGGCCCTGTACGACGACCGCCTGCTGTCAGCCGCATCGCGCAAGGCGATGTTCAGCCCGGCCACCGCCACCACCGAAGCGGACGTACCGCACTACGGTTTCGGTTGGCGCTTGAATGGCCGCATGCATTGGCACAGCGGCGAAAGCATCGGCTTCCGCAACGTGATCCTGCGCTACCCGGACAAACACCTGACCGTGATCGTGCTGAGCAACCGCAACGCCCCCGAACCCTATCCGCTGGCGCTGAAGATCGCCCAGCGCTGGCTGGACACCCTGCAATGACCACCGCTACCACCGGCCTGCTGGGCATCCACCATGCCGCACTGATCTGCAGCGACTACGCGCGTTCGAAAGACTTCTACGTGCGCGTGCTGGGCCTGCGCATACTGGCCGAGAACCACCGCGCCGCACGCGACTCGTGGAAGCTGGACCTGGCCCTGCCCGATGGCGGCCAGCTGGAACTGTTCTCCTTCCCCTCGCCGCCCGCACGGCCCAGCCGCCCCGAAGCCCAGGGCCTGCGCCACCTCGCGTTCCGGGTGGCTGCGCTGGAACCGTTCATCGAACGCCTGGCCAGCAACGGCGTCGCCTGCGAACCGATCCGCGTGGACGAATACACCGGCCGCCGCTTCACCTTCTTCGCCGACCCCGACGACCTGCCGCTGGAGCTGTACGAAGTCGGTTGAGGCCCCCGGGGTGG
>NZ_JBHZOP010000053.1:0-36958 GCF_042787595.1 Stenotrophomonas sp. YIM B13575
GCCCCGGGCCGCCACCCCCGGATACTGGAAACCCCGCCTCGGCGGGGTTTTTTGTTTCTCGGTGACTGCAGAACAAGGGTGGGAGACCCTTGGCACTCGGCGCGCGGCAGGCGAGCGTCCACCGCCCTCACACGGGCGTCGACCTCCAGTGCGGTAGGCTCACCGCTGAGGTCGCGTTGCATCGCCAAGCCACGGATGCGCGACAGGTGGTGCTCCCGCACCTGCTCGTGGGGCTGCTCAGACAGTGGAGATCTCCATGGAAAACGAACGAATCGAGACCCGCGGCGAAGATGGCCGCAGGGTGTTGGTGTTCAAGTTCTGGCCGCAGTTCGACGCGACGATTCTTCCCGGCGCACGCTTGGCCGAAGGCCTGCCGAGATACGCGCTGGCAAACGGCAATTCCGTAACCTTCGACGGCGTGGATTTCGAAATCGCCGCTACCGGCGAAGAGCTGGTCCGGTCGCTGGCTGTTAGCCGACCGCCCTCGGGCTGAGTCGTGCGTCGTCCGGGTCCTGTCGCGTGCCGGGACTGCCTGCACCCATCGCAGGTCGCGCATCAACGCTGCGGCGGTGCAGTTTCCCGGTCCGTAGTGTCCGGCTTCGGCGGATCGTCACAGATACGGTGCTGGGCGATCACCTCACCCACCTTCCATTCCTTCACCACCCGGCAGCTCTCCTTGCCGGCGACCTTGTCGGTCGCCTTGGCTTCCGTCTTGCCGGCAGGGTGCTGACGCTCAAGGTAGGCCGACGGCGGTTGCCTGGCCCAGGCCGGCGCCGCCATCAGCAGCGCCAGCATCGCGATGGGCAGCGGCCTCATGCCGTCACCGCGCCGCGGCCACCGCCGAGCAGGCGTGCCGGCAGCATGAACAGCGCGCGCAGGAAGGCGAACAGCGCCGAGAACGTGATGCCGACCAACCGGAACGGCAGGCTCAGCAGCCATACGAACGGCCAGGCGATCAAGGCGAGGATCGCCAACGGCCAGCACAGCACGAACAACAGGCACCACACACCGAGCGCGAACAAGGTCTTCATCACAGGCTCCCTCGGCGGCACCCCGCCGCCTGCCATCACCTTGGCGCCCTGCCCCGGCCCGGGCAAACGGTTTGCGATGAAACCCGGCTGGAGGCGATGAAACCGATCCAGCGCCGTTGTAGCGCCGAGCCCCTGCTCGGCTGTCGCGCGCAGCGCGGGTTTTCTGCGATCGCCACGAAGAGCAGCCCAGCGTGGGCTCGGCGCTACAGGGCCGGCACTGCGCCAGGACGACCGTGGCTCACCTGGAACCGAGCGGCCGTGCGAACTTCCGCATCGCGCCGCAGCACGCTGTCGGCGAAGCGCAGTTCCGCGTCCACGGTCTGCCGGTTCAACTGCAGCTTCCACCAGCCACGCCGGTCGCCATCGAAGTACCGGATGTGCGGATTCTGCGGGATCGACGGGCCGTAATACGGGCCATACGGGGTGTCATCGCCACCGCTGCTGATCGCCGGGGCGATGAACTCGGTGGCGATCACCGGCGCGTCTGTGGCATCGAAATCCAGCTTCAGGTCATTGACGAACGTGGAGTGCCAGTCGCCGCCCAGTACGATGGCGTTGCCCTGCCCACCGGCCTGCATCGCCTGCAGCAGGCGCTTGCGGGCGGCCGGGTAGCCATCCCAGGCGTCGTTCCAGAAACGTTCGCGCGGCGTGCCCTGCTCCAACCGCAACTGCGCCATCAGCAGCTGCTGCACCACCACGTTCCAGCGCGTTCCCGCCGCAGCCGCCATCGACTGCGCGAACCAGGCCTCCTGCCCCACCCCGAGCATGCTCATGCGCGGGTCCAGCGCCGCCTCGCAGCGCGCCGATTCGCCGACGCCACAGGGATTGGCCGGACGGAACTGACGGCAGTCCAGCAACGTCAGCTGGGCCAGGTCGCCGTAGCGCAGGCGGCGGTGCACGCGCAGGCCACCGTTGCCGGCCGGCGTGCTGCGCATCGGCAGGTGTTCGTAGAACGCGCGATACGCCGCGGCGCGACGCACGATGAAGTCCTCGGTCGGTACGTCGCTCTTTTCCGGATGGATGCCGGAATAGTCGTTCTGCACTTCGTGGTCGTCCCAGATCACCGCGAAGGCGTGTGCGGCGTGCGCGGCCTGCAGGTCCGGGTCGAGCTTGTACAGCGCGTACTGGTCGCGATAACGCTCCAGGCTGAGCGTTTCACCGCTGAAGCGCTGTGCATCCAAGGTGCTGCCACGCGCGTTCTGCAGCGGGCTGTATTCGTACAGGTAGTCACCGGCATGCAGCACCAGATCGACATCGCTGCGGGCGATATCCGCCAGTACCGGGTAGTAGCCGCTGTTCCAGGCCTGGCAGGTGCACAGCGCCAGCCGCAGCTGCTGCAGCTGCGCATCCGGCAGCGGCGCGGTGCGGAAATGCCCGACCGGACTCTCCTCGCCGCCGTCGCAGGCGAATCGATAGTAGTAATCGCGGCCTGGACGCAGGCCGGTCACTTCCACGTGCACCGAATGGGCCAGCTCCGGTACGGCCGCCGCCACGCCACGCTGCACCAGCCGCCGCATCGCCGGATCTTCGGCGACGAACCAGCGCACCGGGATCGCGCGCGACGGCATGCCACCGCCGTTGAGGGGATCCGGTGCAAGACGCGTCCACAGCACCGCGCCCTGCGGATCCGGATCACCTGCGGCGATGCCGAGGGTGAACGGATCGCGCCCCAGTCGCGGCCGCGGACCGGTGGCGGCGACGCCGGGCATGGCCGCCAGTGCGATCGCCGCTCCGGTCCCCTGCCAGGCCAGGCGCAGCAGACGACGGCGGGTTTCCGGATCGGCGATGCGCTTCATCAGAAGCGCACGGTCGCAGTGGCCATCACCTGCCGCGGCGCACCGACCTGCATGGTCGCCAGGCTGCGGGTCGGATCAGCGGCGTAGGTGCCGTTGGTGTTGATGGTCGCCAGGTACTGCTTGTCGGCCAGGTTGGTCAGGTTCAGCGCCAGGGTCAGGTTCTGCGCCGGGCCGAGCTTGCCCATGTCATAGGCCACCGACGCATTGATCAGCCAGTAGCTCGGCACGGAGACGTCATTGGTGTAGGTCACGTAGCGCTTGCCGACGTGGTTGGCGGCCAGGCGCAGGTCCCACGGGCCCGGCGTCCACGCCAGGGTGCTGGCGAACATCCATTCCGGCGTGTCGACCGTCTTCTTGCCGCGGGTCGGCACCACGCCGTTGTTGACGTAGTCGTTGTCGTAGCTGCTGTCATTCCACGACAGCGCATTGGACCAGCTCAGGTCGCGCATCGGCTTCAGCTGCAGCGTCGCCTCGGCACCGCGGCTGGTTACCGAACCCACGTTGGAATACAGCGCCGGGCAACCGAGGATGCCGACGCACTGGGCGATGGCCAGCAGGCGGTTGTCGAACTTGACGTCGTACACCGCGACCGAGGCTTCATAGCCCTGGCCGTAGCCGCGCCAGCCCAGTTCGATGGTGCGCGACTGTTCCGGCTTCAGGTCCTTCGCACTGGCGTCGAACGCCACCTGCGGAACATTGAACGGACTGCCCACGCCCAGCGCATAGGCCGCGATGTTCTTCGCATAGGAACCGAAGATTTCATTGCGCTCGTCCAGCTTGAAGTTGAAGCCGGCCTGCGGCAGCAGCCCCTTCTTCGCGGTCAGGCTGCTGTTGCTGGCATAGCTGCCCAGTGGCGTGCGCACGCTGGTGCGGGTGTTGGGCGACTTGGCGCCGATGTCGATGGTCAGGCGGTCATCGAACAGGCGGAAGCGGTCCTGCACGTAGAACTGGCGGGTGATGGTGGTGTAGCGCTGGTGCCACACGCGCTGGTCCGGATTGCGCAGGAAGAAGTCGTCGGTGATCGGCCCATCGATGTAGTAGAAGTTGCGCTGCACGCTGTGGCCGTTGTCTTCGTACCAGAGACCTGCTTCCAGCTCATGGCCCGCCACGTTCCAGGTGAACGCCGAGGTCACGCCGGTGCGGTCGATCGCATATTCGGTGGTGCGGATCGAAATCGGAATCTCGCGGCTGGTGCCCGGGTTGGACGGATTGGACGGGCTGAACCAGTGACCCTGGCCGCGGTTGCTGTGGTTGTAGACATTGACCTTCAGGCGCATCGTCTCGTTGAGGCCGAAGTCACCGGCGATGCTGGAGACATCATCGTTGCGCAGGCCGTGACCCGAGTAGTACGCATCCCACGGGCTGTTGACGCCGCCGCTGTACTGGCCTCGGGCAGCGGCCACGGCACGGTTCCAGTCCGGCGCATAGTTGTCCCAGTTCCAGCCCAGGCGATCGATCATCTCCAGCGACAGGTCCTGGTAATCGGCTTCAACCCGGCGCGAGGCGTTGAACAGCGCGGTGATGCGGCTGTCGACGCCGAAGTTGTAGGTCGCCTTGCCGTTGAACTGCTTGAGTTCATGCGAGCCCTTGCCCTTCCACTTGTCGCTCTCCGAATACGCACCGGACAGGTAGGCAGCGAAGCCCTGGTGATCGCCGGTCTCCAGGCGGGCATAGCTGCGGCGCGCGCTGTCGCTGCCCAGGCTCTGCGCCAGCACGACACCGTATTCGGTGGAGGGATCGATCGAATAGAACTGGAACACGCCGCCCAGGTTGCTGGTCGACGGCGTGCCCAGCGCGCCGATGCCGGTGGAGACCTCGGCACCGCCCAGGTTCTCGCTGATCACCGCGCGGCTGATGTGCAGGCCGTTGCTGTTGCCATAGCTCATGTTGCCCAGCGGGATGCCATCGAGCGTGTAGCCCAGGCGGTTCTGGTTGAAGCCGCGCAGGCTGATGCTGGTGGACCACTCGTAGGCACCGGTGGCATCGGCTGATTCGAAATGCACGCCCGGCTTGCTGGCCAGCAGCTTCAGCGGGTTGGCGCCGGGTGGCAGCACCTTCATGTCTTCGGCGGTCACGCGCTGGACCTGGCGCGCCTCGCCCCGGCCGATCACCGAGACCGAATCCAGGGTAGTGGCCGACTGTGCGTCGACGGCAGGAGCGGTTTCAGCGGCGGCCATCGAAGGCAGCGAAGCACAGACCAGCAGGGCCAGCAGATTGCGGCGAAGCGGAGCATGGCAAGACATGGGGATTCCTTGGGCGCGCTGGACGCCGAAGGGCGGCGTCAAAAGAGCAGCAGCGGCGGAATCGTAGAAGCGTTGCGTTACATGTCATTTACACGCCACGTACGGATTTTTGGCGATCCGGACGGAGAATATGACGTCGCGCGCCCGAACGAAAAGAGCCGAGCGTGGGCTTGGCTCTACAGGGCGCGCCGGAATCATCCGCTATTCGAACGAACCGACCGAGTCGTGGGCCAGGTTGTCGAAACGGGTGTATTCGCCGAAGAACTTCAGCTTGCACGAGCCGGTGGGGCCACCACGGTGCTTGCCGATGATGATCTCGGCCAGGCCCTTGTCCG
Source organism: Stenotrophomonas sp. YIM B13575 (assembly GCF_042787595.1). NCBI lineage: Bacteria > Pseudomonadati > Pseudomonadota > Gammaproteobacteria > Lysobacterales > Lysobacteraceae > Stenotrophomonas > Stenotrophomonas sp. YIM B13575. The sequence continues at coordinate 5,406 of NZ_JBHZOP010000053.1, forward strand.
GCGAATTTTCCTTGTTGTAGTAATCGTCGCGGTAGATGAAGACGATCATGTCCGCATCCTGCTCGATTGCGCCCGATTCGCGAAGGTCGGCCATCACCGGGCGCTTGTCGGTACGTGTTTCCAGCGAGCGGTTGAGCTGGGACAGTGCGATGACCGGCACGTGCAGTTCCTTGGCCAGGCCCTTCAGCGAACGCGAGATCTCGGAGATTTCGGTCGCGCGGTTTTCGCTGTTGCCCGGCACGCTCATCAGCTGCAGGTAGTCGATCACGATCAGGCCCAGGTCGTGCTCGCGCTTGAGGCGGCGGCACTTGGAACGCAGGATCTCCGGCGACACGCCCGGCGTATCGTCGATGAAGATCTTGGTTTCCTTCAGCATCTTGATCGCACCGGTCACCCGGCTCCAGTCCTCGTCTTCCAGCTGGCCGGTACGCAGGCGCTGCGCGTTGATGCGGCCATTGGAGGAGATCAGGCGCATCGCCAGCTGCGATGCGGACATTTCCATCGAGAACACCGCCACGCCCTTCTTCGACTTGATCGCCGCGTACTCGGCGATGTTCAGGGCGAAGGTGGTCTTGCCCATCGCAGGACGCGCAGCAAGGATGATCAGGTCGGTCGGCTGCAGGCCGGCGGTCATCGCATCGAAATCGGTGTAGCCGGTCGGCAGGCCGGTGATGTTGCCGCCATTCTCGAAGCGGTTGCGCAGCTCTTCGAACGCGTCCTTCAACGCACCGGGCATGGCCACGAAGTCGGTACGACCGCGCGCGCCCTGTTCGGCGATGGCGAACACGCTCTTTTCCGCAGCGGACAGCAGCTCGCTGCTGTCGCGGCCCTCGGGCTGGAAACCATCGTTGACAATGTCGGTGCCGACCTGGATCAGCTGCCGCAGCACCGCCTTGTCGCGCACGATCTCGGCATAGGCCACGATGTTGGCCGCCGACGGCGTGGTGCTGGCCAGTTCGATCAGATAGGCGCCATCGCCCACCAGCTCCATCTTGCCCTGCGATTCGAACCACTCGCCCAGGGTCACCGCATCGAACGGGCGCTCGCGCTCGGACAGCTCGCGGATCGCCCGGTAGATCATCTGGTGGTCGCGGCGGTAGAAGTCACCCTCGGTCAGCTGGTCGTTGACCCGGTCGTAGGCGTCCGGTGCCAGCATCAGGCCGCCCAGCACCGCCTGTTCGGCCTCCACCGAGTGCGGGGGCACGCGCAACTGGTCGATACGCGATTCATCGCGATCGCGATCGAAGCCATCGCCGCGCTCTCTGCGGTTGGAACGGAAGCCGGAACGGGCGGACATGCTGCGGTATTTCCTGCAAAAGGGGCCAGACCAGTGTAGGCATGCGCCGACCCCGGCGGCCATGGACAAATCTGTGGATAAGCCGTGGAAGAACGGGGGATATCCGCCTGAGCCTGTCCAGACTGGCGCGGGGGCGTCGCATTGCCTGCGACGGGCGTCGTTGCGACGCCCGAGTGGATCATTATCGCAGATCAGTCAGCCAGGGTCGGAGTTCCTGCCTGCCCACTCAGCTGGAAGTGTGGTCAGAGCCCGTCGCTGCGCGCCGGGATCCGACCCCGGGCGTGGCTGGGGTCGGATCCCTCTGCGGCGCTGAGGGATCCGACCCCGGAGGTCTCAATCGCCCTTGGCATGCACCGCGATCAGGGCCAGGAACCGGTCCACGTAGCCCTGCAGGAAGGTCTGCGTGCCTTCATTGTGGATCGTGCCGTCGGCATCGATCAGGCCATCCTTGAAGTGGATGAACGCCTCGGGCTGGCCAAGCACGTGCATGTCCAGGAAGGCCAGGCTGTTGCGCAGGTGCTGCTGGGCCACCGCCGTGCCGATCTGGCCGATGGAGGCGCCGATCACCGCCGCTGGCTTGCCGGCGAAGGCGCTGTCGCCGTAGGGGCGCGAGCCGATGTCGATCGCATTCTTCAGCACGCCGGGCACGGAACGGTTGTACTCGGGGGTAACGAACAGCACGGCGTCGGCGGCGCGCACCTGGTCTTTCAGGCGCGTGCCCTGCGCCGGGTAGCTGGCGTCGAAATCCTGGTCGTACAGCGGCAGGTCGCCGATCTGCACATACTGGAAGCGCGCCTTGTCGCCGGCCAGCTTCTCCAGCGCGTGCGCCAGCTTGCGGTTGCACGAGTCCTTGCGCAGGCTGCCGACGAAAACAGCAATGGTGGGGACGGACATCAGGACATACTCCTCACGGCGGGGAAGAGCCAGCCTAGCGGCCGCGCCCTTCCCCACCGGTGAAGATCAGCCGCGCTGGACGCCTGCGCGCACCTGCCGCCAATGATCCTGCCAGGCCTGGAACATCAGCACGTTCCATAGGTGCGTGTGCCACTTGCGCTGGCCACCCAGGAACTGCTGCCACAGCGGCTGCACGGCCGCGGCCGACAGCACGCCCTCGCGTTCCAGCCGCGCCGGCTGCAGCAGCTCGTCGGCCCAGGGCTTCAGATCGCCCTTCAGCCAATCACTGACCGGCGCGCCGAAGCCACGCTTGGGCCGGTGCACCATCGACTGCGGCACGTACCGCCCCAGCACGCGCTTGAGCAGCACCTTGCTGGTCGATTCACTGCGCTTGAAGCCCAGCGGCAACGACCACGCGAATTCGGCCACGCGCCAGTCCAGCAAGGGCGCGCGCGCCTCCAGGCTGACCGCCATCGAGGTGCGGTCGACCTTGCACAGCAGGTCGTCGGGCAGATAGCTGACGAAGTCGGCCAGCATCATCGCGTCGGCCGGCGTGCCGGCACCATGCAGCGGATCGGCCAGATCGTAGAAGCTGCCCGCCTCGCGTGCACCGATCACCGCCGCCGCCGGATCACGCCAGCGCGAGATGCGGTTGCGATATACATCGCCGATACCACGTGCGCCGGTTTCGGCCAGCAACGCGGCCAACCCGCCGGTGCGCGATGCCTCGCCCTGCTGGTGCGCACGCGCGCCCATCCAGCGCCGCAGCGGCGCGGGCACCCGTCCCAGCATCTGCCAGTTGCGCAGCGCGCGTACATAGCGGGTGTAGCCGAAAAACAGTTCATCGCCACCATCACCAGACAACGCAACGGTCACACCCTGCCGGGCGAGGCGGGCGACCAGCGCGGTCGGCACCTGCGAGGCATCGGCAAAAGGTTCATCGAACATCGCTGGCAGCTGCGGCACCACTGCCAGCGCGTCAGCGCCGCTGACATACAGTTCGGTGTGATCGCAGCCCAGGTGGGTGGCCAGTTCCCTGGCCAACGGTGCCTCGTCGTGGTGGGAGCCGCTGAAGCCGATGCTGAAGCTGTGCACCGGCTGCCCGCTCTGCGCCTGCATCAGCGCCGCCACCAGCGACGAATCGGTGCCGCCGGACAGGAACACGCCCACCGGCACGTCGGCAACCATGCGCAGCGCCACTGCATCCCGCAGCAGGTCATCCAGCTGCTCCTCGGCCTCCTCGATGCGGCCATGGAACGGTGCGGCCAGTGCAGCCTGCATGCGCGCACGCGCGTCCCAGTACGGACGCTGTGCCTGCTCTGGGCGATGGGCGCTGGCCCCTGCCGCCACCGCCGCCGCATCCAGCCGCAGCACGCGGCCAGGCATCAGCTTGTAGCAGCGCTGGTGGATGCTGTGCGGTGCGGGAATGTAGTCCAGCCGCAGCAGCAGCGTCAGCGCATCGCGGTCGATATCGTTGTCGAAATCCGGATGCTGCCACAGCGCCTTCAGCTCGGAACCGAACACCAGCGCATCACCGGCCCAGCCGTAGTACAGCGGCTTCTTGCCGACCCGGTCGCGGGCCAGCCACAGGCACTGTTCCTGGCGGTCCCACAGGGCGATGGCGAACATGCCGTTGGCACGCTGCAGGGTGTCCTCGACGCCCCACTGCAGGATCGCGGCCAGCAGCACCTCGGTATCGGAATGGCCGCGGAACGCATGGCCCAGCGGCTCCAGTTCGGCGCGCAGGGCGGCGAAGTTGTAGACCTCGCCGTTGTAGGCCATCACATAGCGGCCGTCGGCCGAGGCCATCGGCTGGTGGCCCAGCGGTGAAAGATCGAGGATGCTCAGGCGCCGGTGGGCCAGGGCGATGCCGGCAGCGGCATCGACCCAGGTACCGCCGTCATCCGGCCCGCGATGGTGCAGCGCCTGGCCCATGGCCAGCACCTGCGCCTGCAGGACCTCGGCCGGCGTCTGTGCCGCCGGCAACAACATACCCGCCAATCCACACATGCATCAGGGTTCCTGCGCCAGGTCGAGGGCGGCGCCAATCACCGCATTGTCGCTTGGAAGCCCGAACATTGCTGCCCCCGCCAGCGGCGTATAGGTATCGGCACCGCAGACCCGGCGCACCGGCAGGTGGCCATGGCCGGCCTCGACCAGCGCGGTGATCACGCCCTCGCCGACGCCCCCGCTCTGCCGCCCCTCGTCCAGCACCAGCACCCGTTGCGCGGTGGCGGCCTGGGCGCCGATGAAGGCGGCATTCAACGGCACCAGCCAGCGCAGGTCGACCACCCGCACCTGCCAGCCCAGCTGCTGCTCGATTGCAGTCGCTGCGCGCAGCGCCATCGGCACCCCGTTGCCGTAGGTGAAGACCACCAGATCGCTGGCATCCGGCGCGTACACCCTGCCCTCGCCCAGCACCAATGCCTGCCCGGGTGCGGGGTAGTCGAACAACCACTGGCCATCGCCGGCCGCGTGCAGATCCTTGGTCATGTACAGGGCGATCGGTTCCAGGAATACCGCTACCCGGCCATCCACGCGGGCCAATGCCGCCAATGTGCGTAGCATCATCACCGCATCATCGCCACGCGACGGGCAGCCCACCACCAGCCCCGGAATGTCACGCAGCGCCGTGATCGAATTGTCGTTGTGGAAATGGCCGCCGAACCCCTTCTGGTAGCCCAGCCCGGCCACCCGCACCAGCATCGGGTTGCGGAACTGGTCGTTGGAGAAGAACTGCAGCGAGCAGGCCTCGCCGCGCAGCTGGTCGATGGCGTTGTGCAGATAGGCCAGGTACTGGATTTCCGGAATCGGCAACATGCCCATGTTGGCCAGACCCTGGGCCATGCCCAGGATCATGGTCTCGTCCAGCAGCGTGTTGAATACCCGGCGCGGACCGAAGCGGCGCAGCAGGTCGCGCGTCACCGTGTAGACGCCGCCCTTCTGCGCGACGTCCTCGCCAAACAGCAGCGCCTGCGGATACTTGCCCAGCAGTTCCTGCAGCCCGTGGTTGATCTGGATCGCCAGGTGCCGCGGCGGTTGCCGTTCGGGCAGCGCGTCGGCACCACCGTACAGCGCCTGCCGCGCCTCGATGGGTGCCACACGCTCGGCCTCGGCCTGTACCGCTGCCGGTGTATGGGGCGCCAACGGTGTGATCACCTCCTGCAGTGTCTGCAGCTTCGGACGCGTATCGGCATCGATGGCGGCGGCCATGCAGCGCGCGCGCAGGGTTTCATAGGCAGCCTCCACGCCTGCCGCATCCATCCAGCCCGATTCCAGTGCGATCTGCGCCGAGCGCAGCAGCGGGTCCTGCGCCTCGGCCGCGCACAGCTCGGCCAATGCGCGCCATTCCACTTCGAAGTCGGTACCGGCGTGGCCCATCAACCGCGTGGTGCGCAGGTGCAGGAAAGTGGGCCGACGCATGCGCCGGCAATGTTCGACCGCCGCCTGCACCTGCGCGTGCCCTGCCGCCAGGTCCAGGCCATCGGCGAAGAAATAGTCCAGGCCCGGTTGCCGGCTGAAGCGCTCTGCGATCCATCCCTCAGGTGTTTTCACCGAAATGCCGAGGCCGTTGTCTTCGCACACGAACAGGATCGGCACCGGCAGCTTCTGGTACGCCGACCACATCGCGGTATTGAACGCAGTCTGCGCGGTGGCATGGTTGGCCGAGGCATCGCCGAAGGAGCACATCACGATGCTGTCAGCCGGAATCGGCAGCGGCTGGCTCAGGCGCCTGCCACTTTCGATCGCCAGCGCGGTACCGAGCGCCTTGGGCAGGTGCGATGCGATGGTCGAGGTCTGCGGCAGCACCCACAGCGGCTTGCTGCCCCACACTTTGTGACGGCCGCCACTGGCCGGATCGTCGGCACTGGCGGCGAAAGACAGCGCGGCGTCGCGCACAGGGTCCATGCCGGGCACCAGCCGGGCGCGTTCGGCCATGAACGCGCCGGAACGATAATGCAGGAAGGCGGGATCAGTGTGGCGGCAGGCGCGCGCAAGCAGCGCGTTGCCTTCATGACCGGACGAGCCGATGGTGTAGAAGACCTTGTTCTGCACGCGCAGTACGCGCGCCATCAGGTCCAGCTGGCGGCTGAGCAGCTGCGATTCAAACAGTTCGCCGAACGCGGCGGCCGTCAGGGTGCTGCCGGGCAGGATCGGCGCATCCGGCGCCGGACGCGGTCGCGGCATGCCGCGCCAGGCGCGCACGGCCTCGAGGAAATTGACGTCACAGACTTCGGCGCGGTTGAGACCGCGCATGCGTGCGGGAATGGGATCTGGAACCACAGCGAACATCGAACACCCTCCGTGCCGTTGTTGCGAACCGTGGCGCCAGGCCTGCGCGACCCTTTGCACGGGTCGAGCACGCCCGACGCTGCAGGGGAATCAATCCGGTGCGTTGAACCGCGCGCGCACCTCGGCGGTCACCGCGGGCATGGGCACGAAGCGAGGCTGCGCGCGCACCCGCTGCAACCAGGCCCGCACCTGCGGGAATGCATCCAGCGCGATGCCACCGTCGGCAGCGACATCGGAATAGGCGAACAGGGCGATATCGGCGATACCGTAGTCATCGCCGGTGAACCACTGCGCCTGCCGCAGATGCTGCTCCATCACCGCCAGCGCGCCGGCAGCGCGCTCCTGCAGGCGCGGCAGTTCAGCACGGCGTGGCGAGTCGGCCGGTGTCCAACCGCGGATGAAGCGTGCCACCGCCACGCAGGGTTCATGCGTGTACTGCTCGAAGAACATCCAGCTCAATGCCTGCGCACGCTGCCAACCGTCGGCCGGAAGATACGGCGTGCCCTCGGCCAGCCAGAACAGGATCGCATTGGACTCGGTCAGCACGCGTCCGTCGTCGCGCACGATCAACGGCACCTTGGCATTGGGGTTGAGAGCGAGAAATTCCGCGCTATGGGTCTGGCCGTGGGCACTGTCCACCTCCACCCAGCGGTAGCGGCTGCCCAGCTGTTCCAGCAGCAGGCGCACCTTGTGGCAGTTGCCCGAAACCGACATGCCATGCACCGTCAACGGAATGCGCTCTTCCACCATTGCCTGCTCCAGGGAGGTGCCGGCCTGCAGCCGGCTGCCCGCAGTCTGGCAAGCAGCCAGGCGATTGCCAAGCGCGGGTGCAGCATGACGGGCGATGCATCCTGTAGATGCCGAGCCCATGCTCGGCTGCTGCTCGAAAAATGCAGCCGAGCATCGGCTCGGCTCTACAACGGCGAACGGCGCTGTTGCCATTGCTCGCGCGATTGCCCCCAGATTTCCAGCGGCTTGCCTTCATAGGGCGGTGGCAACTGCCCCATGCGCAGCAGCGTACTGCCGAGCTTGCGCGCAACCACTTTCGAGTTCTCGTTGTCTTCGGCGATGGTGTGGATCACCTCGTCCCAGCCCAGCGTATCGAACGCCCAATCGATGGCTGCGATCGCCGCCTCCGGTGCATAGCCCTTGCCCCAGCTGGCACGGCGGATGCTCCAGCCGACCTCGGTACCGGGCCAGTCCTGCGGCTGCCACGGTCCCATGCGACCGATCCATTCGCCGCTCGATTTCTCGATCACGCTGAACATCGAGAAGCCGAACAGCTGCCACGCCCCGGCCAGGCTGCAGAAGCCACGCCATGCCACCGAAGGTGACTGCACGCCACCCAGCGTGCGCATCACCTCTTCATCGGCACAGAACGCCAGATAGGGCGCGTAGTCCTGCCGCTGCGGCGGGCGCAGGATCAGGCGTTCGGTTTCGATGCGCAGGTCGAAGATGCTCATGGGGCCATGGTAGATCCACGCCACCCGTGGATGCACCCCACCCATGCAAAAAAACAGGCCGGCAAACGCCGGCCTGTTCGATGCTGCGTCGTAGCTGGGGATTACTGGCGGTTGGCCGTCGAATCCGCAGCGGCGGCGGTCTGGGTGACCAGCTGCCCATCCACCACCGGCAGGCGATCGCTGGCCGGCTTGTTGTCCAGGCGCACGGTCTTTTCTGCACCGTCGTAGCGGTAGGTCACGTTGTAGCCCTTGACCACATCGCTGGTGCCCATGGCGATGCGGTTGCCCGGCTTGCTGCCCATGCGCATGGTGCCGGTGGTGCCGTCTTCATTGCGGTAGGTGACGTTGTAGCCGGTGACACGGCTCGACTCGGAGGTCGCCGTTTCGGTGTGGCACTGGCGCTCGGTGCGGTTGACCACCCGGCCACCCACATGGCGCTTGTCGACCTGGTTGCCGATGAAGCCACCCGCCACGGCACCGGCGGCAGTTGCCGCCTTCTTGCCATTGCCGCCGCCCACCTGGTTGCCCAGCAGGCCACCGACCACGGCACCAACCACGGTGCCGCCGACGTTGCCATCACGCTCGGGCAGGCGCTCCTGCACCACCACGTCCTGACAGACCTCATGCGGGGTCTGTGTAGTGGACGTCTCGCGTACCGGATCGGTGCCGATCACGGTGGCATAGGCCTTCTGCTTCTCGGTGATCGGATCGACCTTCAGCACATCGGCGTATTCCAGGCCACGCGGCGCACTGGCATCCACTGCGTCGCCACGTGCGCCGTCGTCGGTGGCATTGCCATCGACCAGGCGCGATTCACTCGGGTTTCCGGCGCTGAGCTGCTCAGGCGACTTGTCGCCACTCTTCATGAAGGCGGCGGTTGCGATACCACCGACCAGCAGCGCGCCCGCTGCGACCAGGACAGTTGTAGTTGTGCTTTTCATGACCTGCTCCTTGCGGACCGTCCGCAACGTTCTCAGGCCAGATTGCAGCATGCGGTGCCTGAACGGAATCTCCACATTTCCTGCTCACCGCCGTAACCCATTCAGCATCGGGAAATGCTGGGCCCGTGGTAGCGTTTGCACATTCCCCCAGGAGGACCCCGTCATGGCCAACCCGATGCTGCTGCCGGTCCTGCAATGGGCGCGCCGGCTGCGCTACCCCACCCTGTTCAAGCTGACCGCCGGCCTGTTCGCGCTGACCCTGCTCATCCCCGACCCGATTCCGTTCGTCGACGAACTGATGCTGGGCCTGGGCACCCTGCTGCTGGCCAACTGGAAGAGCCGCAGCGCAGCCACGCCACCGCCGCTGGAGCAGCGTTGAACCTGCTGGTCGACAGCCACTGCCATCTGGATGCCAGCGAATTCGACGGCGACCGCGAGGCGGTCATCGACCGCGCACGCGCTGCCGGCGTGCAGTGGCAGGTGGTGCCGGCCGTCACTGCGGCCAGCTGGCCAAAGCTGCGCGCGGTCTGCCAGCAGGCGACGGGCCTCTACCCCGCCTATGGCCTGCACCCGATGTTCCTGGACCAGCACCGGCCTGAACACCTGCCGCAACTGCGTGAATGGATCGACCAGGAGCGGCCCTGCGCGATCGGCGAATGCGGACTGGATTTCTTCGTCGAGGGCCTGGACGCCGAGGCCCAGCAGGACTATTTCCTCGGCCAGCTGAAGCTGGCACGCGAGTTCGATCTGCCGGTGATCGTGCATGCCCGCCGTGCAGTGGATGCGGTGATCGCCGCGATCCGCCGCATCGGTGGCCTGCGCGGGGTGGTGCACAGCTTTTCCGGCAGCCCGGAACAGGCCGCGCAACTGCACAAACTGGGATTCCTGCTCGGCCTGGGCGGACCACTGACCTACGAGCGCGCGCAGCGCCTGCAGCGGCTTGTCCGCGAGATGCCACTGCAGCAGTTGCTGCTGGAGACCGATGCACCGGACCAGCCCGACGCAGGTATCCGTGGCCAGCGCAACGAGCCGGCGCGGCTGGCGGTCATCGCCCGCCACATCGCCGCGCTGCGCGGAATGGACAGTGAAGACGTGGCGCGGGCCACCACGGACAACGCGCGGCGGCTGTTCAGCCTGCCGGCACCGTAACGGTAGTGCCAGCTGCTGGCCGGCAACCCCGGAACGTTTGAATCAGCGCAGATACCGGCCAGCGGCCGGCACTACCCGATCACACCCCGGCCTCTGCCTCAACCGCTTCGGCTTTAACTTTCTTCGGCTCCAGCAGCATTTCCAGCGCCTTGCCCACCGCGGCAAATGCGAACGCGCCGGTGATGTGCGTGGCTGCGCCCAGGCCAGCGCCGCAATCCAGCTTCAGGGCCGCATCCGCGCCCAGGTTCGGCCGCAGGCCACAGACGCTGCCGTCGGCCTGCGGATACTTCACGTTCTCCAGCGAATACACCGCCGGCACGCCGAAATAGCGCTTGGCATTCTTCGGGAAGTTGAATTCGCTGCGCAGCTTCTTGCGGATCAACGCCAGCATCGCGTCATGCTCGGTGCGCGAGACATCGCGGATGCGCACCAACGTCGGATCGGTACGGCCGCCGGCCGCGCCGACGGTCAGCAACGGCAGCTTGCGGCGGCGGCACCAGGCGATGGTTTCCACCTTCACCCGGAAGCTGTCACAGGCATCGATCACCAGGTCGAAACCGCGGTCCAGCAGTTCGCCCATGTTGGCCGGGGTCAGGAATGCCTGCACGGCGTCGACCTCGATCTGCGGATTGATCGCCCGGCAGCGCTCCGCCATCGCCTCGGCCTTGTTGCGCCCGTAATTGCCCTCCAGCGCCGGCAGCTGCCGGTTGGTGTTGGATACGCAGATGTCATCGGCATCGATCAGGGCCAGATGGCCAACCGCGGAGCGCGCCAGCGCCTCCACCACCCACGAGCCGACACCGCCCATGCCGACCACGGCGACACGGCTGCCCTGCAGGCGCTCGAGCGCGCCGACGCCATACAGCCGTTCGATGCCGGCGAAGCGTTGTTTGACCTGTTCGTTCATCGGGCTATTTTAGCCTGCAGATGCCCTGACGACTGCTCGCCGACACCGAACCCACCGTTGCACGCCCGGAGCGCCCGCCATGAGTGCCAGCCCACCCCGCCGCCCATCCGCCGCCTACCGCTATCTGTTCGTACTCGGCCTGGGCCTGCTGATCGGCCTGATTGCCACGGTGATGGTCGGCCGTGCCCTGCAGGCGCGCCGCGATCCATTCCCGGACAGCCTGATGCAGGTGATGCAGCGACAGGCGGATCTGCTGCAGCAGGCGCAGCAGCAGAACCGCTGCAGCCTGGCCGACAGCGTCCCGCGCCTGCAGGTGCTGCGCCTGCTGTCCAACGACCTGGACCTGGCCTTTCCCGGGCTGAAGGACAGCCGGCAGTTCCAGCAGCACGCCAGCCAGTACCGGGCCGACCTCAATGCGGCATTGGCCAGCCCTGCCACCGACTGCACCGCGTTGGCGCAGCAGCTGCAGGCACTGCAGAACGATTGCCAGGCCTGTCACCAGGATTTCCGCTGATTCATCTTCGAGAGGGCGAAGGCTGGCGTGGTTGGCGCCTTGTTCACGTTGGAAAGAGGAGGATTCGCTCACCCTGCTGCATGACGCAGTACCACCCAACGCACCCGCCTTCACGGCCAGGAGACGCCCCATGAAGATCCAGCTCATCGCCGCCAGTGTCATCGCAACCCTCGCCCTGGCCGGCTGTGCCACCTCGCCGGGCTATGGCGGTGGTGGTTACAACAACAGCGGCTACAACAACGGCGGCTACGGCAACAACTCCGGTTACAACCAGGGCCGCTGCGCCGACTGCGGCATCGTCACCCGCATCAATGCCGTGCAGTCTGGCCGTACCGCACCTTCCGCCACCGGCGCGATCCTCGGCGGCATCGTCGGCGCGGTTGCCGGCCATGAGATCTCCGACCACACCGGCGGCAGCCGCGGCAACAAGAACATCGCCGCCGCCGCCGGCGCCGTGGGTGGCGCCCTGGCGGGCAACCAGATCCAGAAGAACGTCACCAGCGATACCTATGACATCAGCGTGCGCATGGATGACGGCCGCACCATCGTGGTCAACCAGCGCGACCTCGGCGGCATCCGCGAAAACACCTATGTCCGCGTGGTCAACGGCAAGGTCATCCTGCGCTGAACCGCAGCGGGCCCCGGCCGATCAGAACCGGAGCAACAAAAAAAGGCCCGCTTGCGCGGGCCTTTTTCATGCCGGCAAGCGGCAGGAATTACGCCGGCTGGACCTTGTCAGCCTGCAGGCCCTTCTGGCCCTGCACCACTTCAAAGCTCACAGCCTGGCCTTCCTTGAGGCTCTTGAAGCCCTGGGTCTCGATGGCACGGAAGTGCACGAACACGTCCTCGCCATTCTGCCGGCTGATGAAGCCGAAGCCCTTGGCATCATTGAACCACTTCACGGTACCGTTCTCGCGATCAGCCATCTCACTAACTCCCTTTGACTCTCTACTTGTTGTTGGATACGCCTGTTGGGCGGCTGACAAGCAAGGGGGAAGCGAGGTGCATCGATGCAGCGGATCGGAACGATCTTGCTTCATCAGGCCACGATCCACGGTGACCTTGCCAAGCTCAGCGACTGCAACTTAACCCGACCAAAACGAAAAAGCAACTGGCAAAAACCTTTCACTGTCAACCCCAAAAAGCCAACCATACTGGACAGCATGGACCTCTCATTCATCTTGTATCTGCTAGCGGTCATTTTTGTCCTGATCGGCATCGCAGGCATCGTCCTGCCAGCCCTGCCGGGCATCCCGCTGGTCTTCGTCGGACTGGTGCTGGCTGCGTGGGCAGATGGCTTCGTCCATGTCGGCTGGCCCACCCTGCTGATCCTCGGCGTACTGACCGCGCTGTCGCTGCTGGTCGACGTGCTGGCGACCGTAGTCGGCGCCAAGCGCGTGGGCGCCAGCCGCAAAGCGCTCTGGGGCACGTTCATCGGCAGCATCGTCGGCCTGTTCTTCATGCCGATCGGCCTGTTCGCCGGCCCCCTGCTCGGCGCGCTGCTGGGCGAGTACTGGCATACCCGCGAGCTCGGCCGCTCGACCAAGGTCGGGCTGGCCACGTGGCTTGGCATCCTGCTTGGCCTGGCATTGAAGCTGGCGCTGGTGATCGCGATGCTGGGCCTGTTCGCCTTCGCCTGGTTCCTGTGAGACAGGCGGCCTTCACGCAGCGCGCACGCATACGCCGGGCATAAACCCGTGGGGCTGGCCGTTACCGGATGCAGCCGCCACACTGTCCCTCTTTCCGCATTCATTCCGAAGGGCCTGCTGCAATGACCCTCTCTCCGTTGTTCCCCCGCCTTGCACCGCTGGCGCTGGCCCTCGCAAGCGCGCCACTGGCCGCCCAGGAATTCGCGCCCAGTGCCGAGGCCTCGCCGGCCGCCTGCGCGGCCATCACCACCGATGCCGCACGCCTGGCCTGCTACGACCGCCAGTTCGGGCGCACGCCGCAGGCCACCGCCGAAGCTGATGCGGCCGCCGAAGCCGCCGCACAGGCACGCCGCGAGCAGCGCAACACCACGCGGGTAAGCCAGGGCGAGGAAAAACTGCGCGAACGCGTCAGCGATCTGTTCCGTTCCGAAGCCCCCGACAGCGCCCTTGCCAATGCCGGCCGCGGTTCGTTGCTGGACAGCCGCTGGGAACTGGCCGAGGACTCCAAGCTGGGGCCGTTCCAGCTGCGTGCGTACAAGCCCGTGTACCTGCTGCCGGCCTTCTGGACCAGCGACCGCAACACCATGCCGCACTCGCCGAACCCGGCCAACAGCGTGACCACCCCGCAGGTGCTGGACAGCGCCGAGCTGAAGTTCCAGATCAGCTTCAAGACCAAGATCGTCGAGAACCTGTTCGGCGACAACGGCGACATCTGGGCAGGCTACACCCAGAGTTCGCGCTGGCAGGCCTACAACGGCGAGGACTCGCGCCCGTTCCGCGAGACCAACTACGAGCCGGAAGTGATGATGGTGTTCCGCAACGGCTACTCGATCGGTGGCTGGCGTGGGCGGATGACCGGCATCAGCCTCAACCACCAGTCCAACGGCCGAGCCGATCCGCTGTCGCGCAGCTGGAACCGGGTGATGCTCAATGTCGGCCTGGACCGCGAGAACTGGGCACTGGTGCTGCGTCCCTGGTACCGCATTCCCGAGACCCGCAGCGACGACAACAACCCGGACATCGAGGACTACATGGGCCGCGGCGACGCGACCCTGACCTGGAACCACAAGGGTCACGAGGTCTCGTTGATGGCGCGTCATTCGCTGCGCACCGGTGACCGCTCGCACGGCGCCCTGCAGCTGGACTACGGCTTCCCGATCAGCAACCTGCTGCGCGGCCATGTGCAGATCTTCGACGGCTATGGCGAGAGCCTGATCGACTACAACCACAAGGCAACCTATGTCGGCGTGGGCGTGTCCCTGCTGGAGTGGTTCTGATGGAGGTGACGATCTGGCACAACCCCGCGTGCAGCAACTCGCGCGGGGCGCTCAAGCTGATCCGCGACGCGGGTGTCGAACCGGTGGTGATCGAGTATCTGGGCAGCCCACCCGACGTAGCCACGCTGCGCCAGGTGCTGGCCGAATCCGGCCTGGCAGCCACCGAACTGGTGCGCAGCAAGGAACCCGAGTTCGCCGCACTGGGCCTGCAGGGAAGCGACGACGATGCCCTGCTGGCCGCGATGGCCACCCACCCACGGCTGATCAATCGCCCGGTGGTACGCAGCGCCAAGGGCACCCGCCTGTGCCGGCCACCGGAAACGGTGCTGGAAATCCTGTAACCCGCCCCGCTTTGGTAGAAGCCGGGCCATGCTCGGCTGCGGTTCGCGTGCTACCCGTGAATGCAGCCGAGCATGGCTCGGCTCTACAGAACGGGTTACCGCCAGTCGGTGATGCCTTCGCGGCGATAGACCTCGGCGAACGCCGGGCGCGCCTTCAGGCGGTCCGCATACGCCTTCAACACCGGCCAGTGGTCGCTGGGCGTGGGCATGTTGCGCGACCAGCGCATCAACATCACCAGCATGAAATCGACAACGCTCGGCGCATCGCCAAGCAGGTAGGGGCCGCCGCTCTGCAGGTGCGTGGCAACGTGCTGCCACGCCGCTTCCAGCTGCTGCCGCGCCATCGCACGCACGCCGTCGATGCACTCGCCACCCGCCGCTTCATGCGCGTAGAACCAACCGCGGTACGCCGGCTGCACGGTGTTGGCACACCAGAACATCCAACGATAGGCCTCACCGCGTGCGGGCGCACCGACGGCAGGCAACAACCCTGCCTGCGGATGACGATCTGCCAGATACAGCGCAATCGCGGCCGCCTCGGTCAGTACCTGGCCGTCGATCAACAGAGTCGGCACTCTGCCTGCCGGATTGAGCGCCAGATAGTCAGCTGATTTGTGCTCGCGCGTGTCGAAATCGAGCAGCACCAGTTCGTGCTCGATGCCCAGCTCGATCAGCAGCCAGTGCACCACCAGCGAGGCGGTGCTGGTGGAACCATACAAGGTGGTGCGCATATGACCGGTCCTGTGCGGGGAACGGATGATTATGCGCGCTGTCGCCGGCGTGGTCAGCCGCAGCTGCTCATGCAGGTATCACGACGCTCACCGCAGCCCATCATCGGCGCCCGCAGCGTGCAGTCGTGCGCCTTCAATTCGCAGGAACGACGCAGTTCCGGATGCTCGATGTCCTTGCAGCGTTTGTCCGGCGTCGGCGCCACCTGCTGCTCGCAGCTGGACTGGCGGCTGCCGATCCCCGCGCCTTCGGCCATGCAGCTGCGGTAGCTGGCCTGGCATTGCATCTGGCACTGGGCACCGGCGCTGAAGCCACCCCCACCGTCATACGACGAGGACGATGTACTGCATCCGGCAAGAGCCAGCAGAGTGACAAACGGAAGACTGCGCAACAGGTTCACAGGACACTCCTTGTTCAATAGACCGGAAGACTGCCGGAAGAACGGATTTCGCTCACCGATCCGCCGCAGTCGAGTACACACTGGGCCCGGGTCGCATCGCAGGCGCGCGTGTTGGCTGCGGTCGCGCAGTATGCGCCGGCGCCACGTGCGCCCTCGCAGCGATGCCGCATCTTCTCGTCAGCGATATCGCTGCACGTATCGATCACGCGCGCTTTGTCCGCCTGACAGCTCTGCTGCGCCGTTTCGGCCATCGAACGCGCCTGACCCGCACATTGCAGATGCCGCTGTGCACACCCCGCCGCACACACGCGGCCGGCCTCACTGGTGGGTTGCGCCACGTAATACTGCGGCGTGCAGCCTGCCATCAACGCAATGGCGACTGCAGCGAAAACGATCCGTATTGCTTGACGCACAAGCGGCTTCCCTTCCATGGCAACGCGCTCACCCTAGCAAAGCCGCGCGAGTGCAAACGTTAAACGACGAACGGCGCCACCAGGGCGCCGTTCTACAATCGGACAGGCATGGACGACGCCGCGCCGATCACTCCACCACGACAGGAATCTTGCCGATGCGGGCCTGCCATTCGCGCGGGCCGGTCTTGTGCACCGATTCGCCGGTGGAATCGACAGCCACGGTCACCGGCATGTCTTCCACGGTGAACTCGTAGATCGCTTCCATGCCCAGGTCGGCGAAGCCGACGACCTTGGCCGCCTTGATCGCCTTGGACACCAGGTAGGCCGAACCACCGACGGCCATCAGGTAGGCCGACTTGTGCTTCTTGATCGCTTCGATCGCGGCCGGGCCGCGCTCGGCCTTGCCGACCATGCCCAGCAGGCCGGTTTCGCTCAGCACCTGTTCGGTGAACTTGTCCATGCGGGTGGCGGTGGTCGGACCGGCCGGGCCCACCACTTCATCGCGCACCGGATCGACCGGACCGACGTAGTAGATGAAGCGACCCTTGAGATCGACCGGCAGCTGCTCGCCCTTGTTGAGCATGTCGACCATGCGCTTGTGCGCGGCGTCGCGGCCGGTCAGCAGCTTGCCGTTGAGCAGCAGGGTCTGGCCCGGCTTCCAGCTGGCCACGTCTTCCGGCGTGATCGTGTCCAGGTCCACGCGGGTGCCCTTGGAGGCGTCGTACGTCAGCTTCGGCCAGTCTTCCAGCGACGGCGGGTCCAGCATCACCGGGCCGCTGCCGTCCAGGGTGAAGTGCGCGTGGCGGGTGGCGGCGCAGTTCGGGATCATCGCCACCGGCAGGTTGGCCGCGTGGGTCGGGTAGTCGTTGATCTTGATGTCGAGCACCGTGGTCAGGCCACCCAGGCCCTGCGCACCAATGCCCAGCGCGTTGACCTTCTCGTACAGCTCCAGGCGCAGCTCTTCAATGCGGTTGGACGCACCGCGGGCCTGCAGTTCGGTGATGTCGATCGGCTCCATCAGCGCTTCCTTGGCCAGCAGCATCGCCTTTTCGGCGGTGCCACCGATGCCGATGCCGAGCATGCCCGGCGGGCACCAGCCTGCGCCCATGGTCGGCACGGTCTTCAGCACCCAGTCGACGATCGAGTCGGACGGGTTGAGCATGGCGAACTTGGTCTTGGCTTCCGAACCACCGCCCTTGGCGGCGACGATCACTTCGACGGTGTTGCCCGGCACCACCTTGACGTTGACCACACCCGGGGTGTTGTCCTTGGTGTTGATGCGCTTACCGGCCGGATCGGCCAGCACCGAGGCGCGCAGCTTGTTGTCCGGGTACAGGTAGGCGCGACGGATGCCCTCGTTGGCCATGTCTTCCACGCCCATGGTGGCGTCATCCCAGCGCACGTCCATGCCGATTTCCAGGAACACGGTGACGATGCCGGTGTCCTGGCAGATCGGCCGGTGGCCTTCGGCGCACATCCGCGAGTTGATCAGGATCTGCGCGATCGCCTCCTTCGCTGCCGGCGACTCCTCGCGCTCGTAGGCGGCGGCAAGGTTCTTGATGTAGTCGACCGGGTGGTAGTACGAGATGTACTGCAGCGCGTCGGCGACGGACTGGATGAGGTCTTCCTGCTTGATCGATGTCACGGATTGCTCGCTTGCTGAAGGCTGGCGGGGGTAATCCGCCCATTTTACCCCCTCCCTCGGCCGCGGGGTGGCAGCGCTGGCCGCAGGCCGGCAAGATCTGAGCCCTGCCCTCTGTCACGCCACGCGCCGCTACGGCGTCCTTGCCAACATGAACGCCGAAACCGCCTTCCATACCCACCGCCCGCGCCTGATGGCGCTGGCCTACCGCCTGCTGGGCAGCCGCACCGACGCCGAAGACGTGGTGCAGGATGCCTGGCTGCGCTGGTCCGGCGCCGATACCGCGGCCATCGCCGACCCGGAAGCCTGGCTGGTCACCACCACCACCCGCCTGGGCCTGGACCGGCTGCGCGCGGCCAAGCGTGAGCGCGCGCGCTACGTGGGCCCGTGGCTGGCCGAACCCTTGGCGATCACCCTCGAACCTGATCCGGCGCCCGGCCCGGCCCAGCTGCACGCGCTGGCCGATGATGTATCGGTGGCCTTCCTGACCCTGCTCGAACAGCTCGGCCCGGAAGAGCGCGCCGCGTTCCTGCTGAAGGAAGCCTTCGACCACGACTACCGCGAGATCGCCGATCTGATCGGCCACAGCGAGGCCAACTGCCGCCAGCTGGTGCACCGGGCCCGGCAGCGCCTGCAGGCCGGGCGCCCGCGCTTCAACGCCGACGCCAGCCAGCACCGGCAGCTGCTGGCGCGTTTCATGGATGCCTCCCAGCGCGGCGACAGCGAGGCCATCCAGGCGCTGCTGCATGCCAACGCGCTGCTGGTCTCCGATGGCGGTGGCGTGGTTACCGCGGCGGTGCGTCCGCTGCTGGGCGCCGAGCGTATCGGCCGCCTGTACTGGGCGATCGCCCGCCGCGGCGCAGCGCATCCGGCACAGCTTGGCTACGTCAACGGCGAGCCGGCGATCCTGCGCTTCGAAGGCGACCACCTGCACTCGATCACCACCATCGAGGTGGTCGATGGCCGCATCGCCAATCTCTACAGCGTGCTGAATCCAGAAAAACTGCCTGCGGTTGTCACGCGCGCCGACACTGCGGCGTCCTTGTAACGAAAGGCGGCCATCGTGGCCGCCGTGGAGCTGAAGATGTCCAACCACGCCTCTCCCCGCGTTCCTTACACCCGCCTCGCCGCCGATGCGTTCAAGGGCCTGCTGGCCACCAGCAAGGCGGTGCACGACAGTTCGGTCGATCCGACCCTGATGGAACTGGTGTTCCTGCGCGTCTCGCAGCTCAACGGCTGCGGCTACTGCATGGACATGCATGCCACCACGCTGCGCAAGGGCGGCATCGAGCCGCGCAAGCTGGATACGCTGCCGGCCTGGCACGAAAGCCGTTTCTTCGACGAACGCGAACGCGCGGCGCTGGGCTGGGCCGAGGCGCTGACCCGGTTGACCGATGGTGCGCCGTCGCAGGCGGCGTTCGATGCGCTGGCGCCGCACTTCGATGAGAAGGGCATCAGCGACCTGAGCATGGGCATTGCGGTGATCAATGCCTGGAACCGGCTGGGCGCTGGGCTGCTGCCGCCGTTGCCGTAAGGGGGTTGCCGTCCGGGTCAGGTTCCTGCAGCTGTCGGTAGGTGTCGACCTTGGTCGACACGGTAGATCCACGCCATGCGTGGATGGAGGTGGGTCGGCCCCCTTCGCACTGCGAAGGGCTCTGATCCGGTTTGGGTCGCTGGGGTCAGAGCCCTTTGCCGCGCAAAGGGATCTGACCCCGGTGTCGGCCGCACGGCTGCACTGACCCCATCTGCACGCATCAGGCGCGCACAATGGCGGCATGCCTGCTTCCCCCATTGCCGGCGCTGCCGGCGCCAAGAAACCCAGCCTGCGTCAACGCTTCAAGGCGATGCGCAACCTGCCGCCATTCCTGCGCCAGGTGTGGCAGACCAGCCGCGCCCTGACCATCGCCAGCCTTGGCCTGCGCCTGATCCGTGCGCTGCTGCCGGTGGCGATGCTGTACGTCGGCAAGCTGATCATCGATACCGCGCTGCACCTCAGCCAGCACGATGCCGGCTTCCCACCGCTGGGAGAGGCCCTGTCCAGTGGGCTGCTCAATCCGCTGCTCGGCCTGCTGGCACTGGAACTGGGCCTGGCCATCGCCTCGGACCTGCTCGGTCGGCTGGTCAGCTACGCCGATGCGCTGCTCTCGGAACTGTTCGCCAACGCCACCAGCGTGCGCCTGATGGAACATGCGGCGACCCTGGACCTGGAGGACTTCGAGGACCCGGACCTGCAGGACAAGCTGGACCGTGCGCGGCGCCAGACCATGGGCCGGATGAACCTGATGAGCCAGCTGTTCGGCCAGGTGCAGGATGCGATCACCGTCGCCAGCCTGGCCGTCGGCCTGCTGGTCTACGCGCCGTGGCTGATCCTGCTGCTGGCGCTGGCGCTGGTGCCGGCGTTCATCGGCGAATCGCACTTCAATGCGGCCGGTTACAGCCTCAATTTCCTGTGGACGCCGGAACGCCGCCAGCTGGACTACCTGCGCCAACTCGGCGCCAGTGTGGAAACAGCCAAGGAAGTAAAGATCTTCAACCTGCACCGGTTCTTGGTCGAGCGCTACCGCAGCTTGTCGGCGGCACTGTTCCTGGCCAACCGCGCACTCGCCCGGCGGCGTGCGTTCTGGGGCACGCTGCTGGCCGCGCTGGGCACGCTGGGCTATTACACCGCGTATGCCTATATCGCCTGGCGCACGGTGCGCGGCGATTTTTCGATCGGTGACCTGACCTTCCTCGCCGGCAGCTTCCTGCGCCTGCGCCAGTTGCTGGAAGGCCTGCTGATCGGCTTCTCGCAGGTGGCCAGCCAGGCGTTGTATCTGGACGACCTGTATTCGTTCTTCCAGATCGAACCGGAAATCCACTCGCGCAAGGACGCGGTGCGCGTGCCGCAGCCGATCCGCGAAGGCTTCGTGTTCGAAGACGTGGGCTTCCGCTATCCCGATGCCGAGCACTGGGCCGTGCGCCACCTCGATTTCCAGCTGCACGCGGGCGAAGTGCTGGCACTGGTCGGTGAGAACGGTGCGGGCAAGACCACCCTGGTCAAGCTGCTGGCACGCCTGTACGAGCCGGACGAAGGCCGCATCCTGCTCGATGGCCGCGACCTGCGCGACTACGACCTGGACGACCTGCGCGCCAACCTCGGCGTGATCTTCCAGGACTTCGTGCGCTACAACCTCAGTGCCGGCGAGAACATCGGTGTCGGCCAGGTCGAAGCGATGGACGACCGTGCGCGGATCACCGATGCCGCCCGCCGGGGCATGGCCGAGGAAGTGATCGCTGCCCTGCCCGGCGGCTACGACCAGCAGATCGGCCGCCGCTTCAAGCAGGGCGTGGACCTGTCCGGGGGCCAGTGGCAGAAGATCGCCATCGCCCGCGCGTGGATGCGCGATGCACAGGTGATGATCCTGGATGAGCCCACCGCGGCGCTGGATGCCCGCGCCGAGTTCGAGGTGTTCCAGCGGTTCAGGGAGTTGGCGGATAATCGCACCGCAGTGCTGATTTCCCACCGTTTCTCCTCCGTGCGCATGGCCGACCGCATCCTGGTACTGGCCGATGGCCGGATCGAGGCCAGCGGCACCCACCAGGAGCTGATGGCACAGGGCGGCCGCTATGCCGAGCTGTTCGAACTGCAGGCGGCAGGTTACCGCTGAGAACGCCTCTCGTTCCGCCTAATGAGAACCTGTCTCATTTGAGATAGAATTACCCCGACGACTTCCGATAGATACGCCCATGTCCTCCGCTTTCGGCGCCGAAACGGTGCTTGAGGTCCGCCACTGGACCGACGCCTACTTCAGCTTCACCCTCACCCGTGACAGCGGTTTCCGCTTCGAGAACGGCCAGTTCGTGATGATCGGCCTGGAGACCGACGCGCGGCCGCTGCTGCGCGCGTACTCCATCGCCAGCGCGAACTGGGAAGAACAGCTGGAATTCTTCAGCATCAAGGTGCAGGACGGCCCGCTGACCTCGCGCCTGCAGCACATCAAGCCGGGCGACAAGGTCCTGGTCGGCAAGAAGCCCACCGGCACCCTGCTGATCAGCGACCTGCACCCGGGCAAGCACCTGTACCTGCTGGGCACCGGCACCGGCCTGGCGCCGTGGCTGTCGGTGATCAAGGACCCGGAGACCTACGAGCGCTTCGACAAGGTGATCCTGTGCCACGGTGTGCGCTACGAAAAGGACCTGGCCTATCGCGATTATTTCGAGAAGGAGCTGCGCGAGCATGAGTTCCTGGGCGAAATGGTCGGTGACAAGCTGCTGTACTACCCGGCGGTGACCCGTGAGGCGTTCCCGAACCAGGGCCGCCTGACCTCGCTGATGGAAAGCGGCGAGATGCAGCGCACCCTCGGCCTGCCCGAGCTGAGCCCGGAAAACGACCGCGCGATGATCTGCGGCAGCCCGCAGATGCTGGCCGACCTGCGCACCGTGCTGGACAGCCGCGGCTTCCAGACCTCGCCGCGCATCGGTACACCCGGCCACTACGTGTTCGAGCGCGCGTTCGTCGAAAAATAAACCGGGCTGTGGTAGAGCCGAGCCCACGCTCGGCTGCTCTGCCGGCCGACCATGGCAGGCACGCACGCTGCGCGCGCAAGCCGAGCCTGGGCTCGGCTCTACAGAGAGCGGCTACAGCAGCGCTTCGATGCCGCCGCGCAGCTGCTCCGGCGTGGTGGTCGGTGCATAGCGATCCACCACCTGCCCCTCGCGATCGACCAGGAACTTGCTGAAGTTCCACTTGATGCGGGCGATGCCCAGCAACCCGCGCTTCTCGTGCGACAGCCACGCCCACAGCGGGTCGGCACCCTCGCCGTTGACCTCGATCTTCTGCGACAGCGGGAAGCTGACCGGATAATCGATCGAACAGAACTGGCGGATCTGCGCGGCATCGCCCGGTTCCTGCGCGCCGAACTGGTTGCAGGGAAAGCCGATCACCACCAGGCCGCGATCACGATAGTCCTGCCACAGCTGTTCCAGCCCGGTGTACTGCGGGGTGAAGCCACAGCGGCTGGCCACGTTGACCAGCAGCAGAGGACGTCCCTGGTACTGCGCCAGCGCCTGCGGCTGGCCGTCGAGGTCACGGAAGCTGAAATCGTAGGCGGTGGTCATGGCAACGGGCCTGGGGGCGGTGTTCTCCATGGTACCCGGGGCAGCCAGCCATGGAGTGGCTCTGCAGCAGGGCGGCGTTGCCAACATGCCTTTTGACACAAGTGCGGGCGCGCCGGGCCGGGTTACCCTCGGGCCCTTGTTTGCCTTACCGGAGTATCGACCTTGACCACCCGCCTTGCCCTTGCCGTGGCCATGACCCTCGGCCTTGCCCTGCCCGCCTATTCGGCCAGCGCCGCCACCCCGGCCGCTGCCAACGCCCAGCAGGCCAATCCGTTCTTCGCCGACAGCCCGCTGCCGCTGCATTTCCCGCAGTTCGACAAGATCAAGGACAGCGACTTCGCCCCGGCCTTCGACGCCGGCATGGCGCAGCAGCTGAAGGAAGTGGAAGCGATCGCCAACACCAAGGCCAAGCCGACCTTCGACAACACCATCATCGCCCTGGAAAAGAGCGGTGACACCCTGGACCGCGCGACCACCGTGTTCTTCAGCCTGGTCGGCGCCGATACCAACGACACCCGCAAGAAGCTGCAGGCCGACTATTCGGCGAAGTTCGCCGCGCACAGCGACGCAATCGCGCTGAACGGCAAGCTGTTCGCGCGCATCCAGGCGCTGTATGACAGCCGCACCACCCTGGGCCTGGACGCTGAAGGCGTGCGCCTGGTCGAGAAGTACTACGACAACTACGTGCGCGCTGGCGCCAAGCTGTCCGAGGCCGACAAGACCAAGCTGAAGGAAATGAACGCCGAGCTGGCCAACCTGGGCACCAAGTTCAGCCAGAACGTGCAGTCGGAAGTGAACGCTTCGGCGATCACCGTCAACGACGTCAAGGAACTGGACGGCCTGTCCAAGGAACAGATCGCCGCCGCCGCCGAAGCCGCCAAGGCCCGTGGCCTGGACGGCAAGTATGTGATCACCCTGCTCAACACCACCGGCCAGCCGCCGCTGACCAACCTGGCCAACCGCGCCCTGCGCCAGAAGATCTACGAAGCCTCCACCACCCGCGGCAGCCGCGGCGGTGAGTTCGACAACACCGCGCTGGTCGCGCGCATCATGCAGCTGCGTGCCGACAAGGCCAAGCTGATGGGCTTCCCGAACTTCGCCGCCTACAACCTGACCAACCAGACCGCCAAGACCCCCGAAGCGGTCAATGCGATGCTGGGCAAGCTGGCCCCGGCCGCGGTGGCCAACGCCAAGCGCGAAGCCGCCGACCTGCAGGCGATGATCGACCAGGAACAGAAGGCGGCGGGCAAGCCGACCTTCAAGCTGGAGCCGTGGGACTGGGCGTTCTACAGCGAGAAGGTGCGCCAGGCCAAGTACAACTTCGACGAATCGCAGCTGAAGCCGTACTTCGAGATCAAGAACGTGCTGGAAAACGGCGTGTTCTTCGCCGCCAACCAGGAATTCGGCCTGACCTTCAAGCAGCGCACCGACCTGCCGGTCTACCACGAGGACGTCACCGTCTATGACGTGTTCGATGCCGACGGCAGCCAGCTGGCGATCTTCATCTTCGACCCGTACGCACGCGCCTCCAAGCGCGGTGGTGCATGGATGAACTCGTACGTCTCGCAGTCCAAGCTGACGGGCTTCAAGCCGGTGGTGGCCAACCACCTGAACATCCCCAAGCCGCCGGCCGGCCAGCCGACCCTGCTGACCTGGGATGAAGTGAGCACCACCTTCCACGAGTTCGGCCACGCCCTGCACGGCATGTTCTCGAACGTGAAGTATCCGTACTTCTCGGGCACCGCGGTGCCGCGCGACTTCGTCGAGTTCCCCTCGCAGGTCAACGAGATGTGGGCCGACAACCCGGCCATCCTGAAGAACTACGCCAAGCACTACCAGAACGGTTCGGTGATGCCGCAGGCACTGCTGGACAAGGTGCTGGCCGCGGCCAAGTTCAACCAGGGCTTTGCCACCACCGAGTACCTGGGCGCCGCCATGCTCGACCAGCGCTGGCACCAGATCGGCCCGGACCAGGTGCCGGCCGCCAAGGACGTGATGGCCTTCGAGCGCGCCGCGCTGGAGAAGGACGGCATCTACTACGCGCCGGTTCCGCCGCGCTACAAGACCCCGTACTTCAGCCACATCATGGGCGGCTACTCGGCCGGCTACTACGCCTACATCTGGTCGGAAGTGCTGGACGCCAACACCCAGAAGTGGTTCCGCGACAACGGCGGCCTGAGCCGCAAGAATGGCGACCATTTCCGCGCGACCTTGCTGTCCAAGGGTGGCAGCGTGGATGCGATGCAGCTGTTCCGCGATTTCGCCGGCCACGAGCCGCAGATCGAACCGCTGCTGGAAAAGCGTGGCCTGACCGGCACCGGCAACTGATCGCCGGCACCACAGCGTGAAATGAAAACCGCCCGGGAGACCGGGCGGTTTTTTTTGCGTCATCCACGCATGGCGTGGATCTACCGCAGGGTTGCGTGATCCCAGTAGATCCACGCCATGCGTGGATGTTCCCGGCGATCACCGCGGTGCCACGTATCCCCCCGGCACGCCCTGCGGCGACAGCACCAGCTGCCACAACTGCGCATGCCGGCTGCGGAACGTCGCCATCGATCCGGCCAGGTAGAACCGCCACAGGCGACGGAATCTCTCGTCATAGCGCTGGGCATCCAGTGTCGGCCACGCCGCTTCCACATTGCGACGCCACGCCTGCAGCGTCAGGTCATAGTCGGTACCGAAGTTGTGCCAGTCCTCCAGCACGAAGCGCCCTTCAAATGCGCGGCTGATCTGCGCCGCCGACGGCAGCATCGAGTTGGGGAAGATGTAGCGCGCGATCCACGGATCAGTGCGATGGCGCGAGACGTTGCTGCCAATGGTGTGCAACAGCAGCAACCCGCGCGGCGACAGGCAGCGCCGCGCCACGTCGAAGAAACTGCGGTAGTTCTTGTCGCCGACGTGCTCGAACATGCCGATCGAGAAGATCGCATCAAACGGCTCGTCCAGTTCGCGATAGTCCTGCAGCGGGATCTCGATCGGCAGGCCCGCGCACAACTCACGCGCGTAGTCAGCCTGCTCCTGCGAAATGGTGACGCCCACGCCACTGACGCCATAACGCTCTGCAGCGAACTTCAGCGCCTCGCCCCAACCGCAGCCGATATCCAGCACGCGTTGCCCGGGGCGCAGCCCGAGCTTGCGGCACACCAGATCGAGCTTGGCTTCCTGCGCCGCATCCAGATCGTTGGCGTTGCGCCAATACCCGCAGCTGTAGACCAGGCGCTGGCCAAGCATCGCCTGGTACAGATCATTGCCGAGGTCATAGTGGCGACGGCCGACTTCATAGCTGCGTTGCCCGGCCTGCAGGTTGAACAGACGCGCCTTCAACGCGTCGGCCACCTCGCGCCAGCCGTGCACCCGTTCGTCCAGGTGCGCCTGCATCAGGTGGTACAGAAACTCATCAAGAACGTTGGCATCCCACCAGCCGTCCATGTAGCTCTCGCCCAGGCCGAGTGAGCCGTGCGCCATGACCCGCGCGAAAAAGCGCGGGTCATGCACCTGGATATCCTGCGGCCGGGTTCCATCGATCTGGACCCCGGCCTCGTGGAGCAGGCCGGTGACCCGCTCCTGCAACCCTGTATCCACGACACCTCCTCGTCTGCGGTTACCCGCGCGCGAACAGCTCCACGTAGTCCTTGGCCACGTGCGGCAACACCACCGAGGCCGGTACATCGGCGGTCTGGGTGCCATCCGAGTATGGACCCACCTGGTAGGGCGGGAACACGAAGCGCAGCGCGGTGATCTGACCCTTGTCGTCGGTCAGCGGCTGGAACTGGCTGAAATTGTCGGCCTGCGGACCGGTGCCGTCAGCGATCATCCGCGAGGCATTGCGCAGCGATTCCTGCAGCTGCGACGGGTCCATGTCCTCGCCGCTGAGGCGGGTGGCCACGCGCTCGCGCAGCTGGTCGGCGACAAAATCGCTGATCGCTTTCCAACCCTTGGCGTCAGTCACCAGCTTGTCGGCGCTCAGCATCTGCTGCTGCGCCGGCAGCCACACGAAACGTGCCACCAGCGGTTCGCCGTGGGCGCCACCGGTGTAGCGGCTGCCGTCGGCACTGACTACCACCAGCTGCGGCGTCTCCAGCAGCTTCTCGAAGCTCAGCGACAGCTCATAGGGCATGGTCGGCTTGTCGTTGCCCAGCCCGTCCAGCGCCTGCTGCAGATCGCTGCGGGCGGAGGTGGCATAGGCCTGCAGCGCGCGCGCCAGGCCCGGATAACGATCGATGCCCGCCGGGTAACTGATGCCGACCACTTCACGTTCGTTGTTCTCGATCACATCGCGCAGATCCAACGGCGCTTCCGCTGCGGGGGCCTCGGCGGTGCCAGTGGCTTCGGCCGCAGGTGCGGCGTCGGTGGCCGGTGCCGCCTCGTTCTCGCGCTGGCAACCGGCCAGCAACAGCACGCCCATAGCGCCGGCCAGCACGCTGGCGTGCAGTGGCCGGTTGTTTCCAATCTTCATCGGGATCCCCTGTTCATGTTCATACATCATCGCCTGCCCTGGCTGAAGCGTGGCCCGCTGGATTCAGCCCACAAGCAGATCGTGATACTCCTCGTGCCGCTGCAGGAAGGCCTCGGCATAGGCACATGCCGGCACCACCTTGTACTTCTGCTCCCGGGCGAAACGCAGTGCGACCCGGGTCAGCTCACCGGCAATGCCACGGCCAGCGATCGGCTCGGGCACTTCGGTATGGGTGATGACCATCCGCCTGCGCTTGATCTGGTAATCCAACAGTGCCACCTGCCCGCGCACGCGGGCCGTGAACCGGTGGTTGACCTGATCGTGTTCGACCTCGTAAGCCAGACCGGGGGGCGTGACCGAAGCCATGGGACTGTCTCCTGCGGCGACTGCGTGGATGGTGCGCACGCGGGCGCCATGATCGCGTGAAGCCTGAACAGGGACAAGTCTGCGCCCGCTGCGTCAGATGTTGCCCTCAAGCTGCAGTCCAGCCGGCCGCTAACCCCTCTGCAGGGGTGCGCCAGCTTGGCATGCCCCTTGCGACAGTCGACCAAGCGATCTGCCGTGGAGGCCCGCGATGCACCCCAGCGATTCCCATTCCGATACCGATCACGCCCTGCTGGAGGGCCTGCTGCAACTGGCCGTGGAGGGACAGACCGAAGACCAGGCGTTCCAGAGCATCGGCGAGGAAGTGTTCTCCCGCCTGCTCGATACCTACGGTCAGGAAACCCGGGCCTGACCCGGAGCGGAGCCGCAGCCCCGGGGGTCGGATCCAGCGGATCCGACCCCAACCACCCTCAACCGCCGCCGAGGCGGAAGGTCGGGTTGGACAGCTCGCGCAGGAAGTGACTGAAGATGCTCGGCTGCATGGCCAGCATGAAGATCACGCCGAACGCCGCACCGGCCAGGTGCGCGCTGTGATTGATGCGATCGCCACCGCGCTTGTCCATCCAGATGCTGTAGCCGACGTAGAACGCGGCATAGACGATCGCCGGCGCCGGGATGAAGAACACCAGGATGATCGACCACGGCTTGATCAGGATGAAGGCGAACAGCACCGCCGACACCGCCCCGGACGCACCGAGGCTGAGGTAGTTCGGGTTCTTCTGGTTCTTCAGGTAGCTGGGCAGGATCGAGACCAGCAGCGCACCGACGTAGAACGCCGGATAGACCAGGTAGCTGCCGGTCAGCTGCACCATCACGCTCTCGATGAATCCCCCGAAGAAGAACAGGGTGATCATGTTGAAGATCAGGTGCGACCAGTCGGCGTGGATGAAGCCATAGGTGATCAGGCGGTCGTACTGGCGGTGGCGATCCACCGCCGGCGGCCACAGGATCAGGCGGTCAGCCAGCTTGCGGTTGTTGAACGCCATCCACGACAGGATGGCGGTGATGGCGATCAACAGCAGATTGACGGGGGTCATGTCAGGCTCAGGCGGTGCGGTAGTTGTCGACCATACGATAGCGTTTCGCATACCAACCGAAGGCCAACGCCGCGACGAAAGCAAAACCGGCGAAGAAGAACATCAGGAATGCCGCCTCGCTCAGGCCCGTACTGGCGATCTTGTGGGTGACCGTGTCATTGCGCACGGCGGCATTGGACAGCAGCACCCACAGGTTGCCGATGGTGGTGGTCAGGTTCCAGAAGCTCATCACCACGCCCTTCATGGCCTGCGGTGCCTGGCTGTAGGCGAACTCCAGGCCGGTGGCCGAGACCAGCACTTCGCCGAAGGTCAGCAGCGCGTACGGCAGCATCTGCCAGAAGATCGACATCGCGTTGCCACCGTCCATCACCACCTGGATGCCGCCGACCACGATCCAGGCCAGGCCGCTGAAGGCGATGCCGGCGGTCATCCGGCGCAGCGCGGTCGGCTCGAAGCCGAAGCGGCGCAGGGCCGGGTACAGCACCAGGTTGTTGAACGGGATGAGAATCATCACCAGCAGCGGATTCAGCGCCTGCATCTGCGAGGCGGTGAACCAGCTCGGCATCTGCATCTGCTGGCCCTGCAGCACCCAGGTCGAGGCCTTCTGGTCGAACAGCGAGAAGAACGGGGTGGTCAGCGCGAAGATCACCAGTACCCGCAGCACCGAGCGCACGCCCTCCACGGCTTCGGCCGGGTGCTGGCCGCGGGCGCGGTCCAGCTGCAGCCAGGTACCACCACCGATGCCTGCCAGGATCGACACCAGCGCCAGGCACAGGCAGATCACGATGCCAAGCGAGCCGACCAGGCCGAACGAGGCGACCGCCAGCACCAGCCCGACCACGGCCATGACCAGGCCCGGACGGCCCTGGCCGGCAACGCGCGCGGTCAGCGCGGTGCGCACCACGTTGGCGAACGAATGCGGGTCCTTCGGCGGCAGCGGCACCAGCACGTAGCGCTTGCGGCCCAGCCAGAACACGAAGGTGGCGATGAACATCAGGATGCCCGGAATGCCGAAGGCCCACTGCGGGCCCCAGTTCTTCAGCACCAGCGGGATCAGCAGCGAGGCGAACAGCGAGCCGAAGTTGATGATCCAGTAGAACGCGTCGAAGACGATCTTGGCCAGGTGCTTGTTGCTCTGGTCGAACTGGTCCCCCATGAACGAGGCCACCAGCGGCTTGATGCCACCGGCGCCGAGTGCGATCAGGCCCAGGCCGAGGAAGAAGCCCTCACGGCTGCCTTCGAACAACGCCAGGCACAGGTGGCCCATGCAGTAGACCAGGCTGAACCACAGGATGGTGTGGTACTTGCCGAAGAACTTGTCGGCCAGCCAGCCGCCGAGCAGCGGGAAGAAATACACGCCGATCATGAAGCTGTGCATGATGTCCTTGGCTTCACCGGCACGGCCTTCGGCAGTGATTTCCTGCAGCAGCAGCGAGGTGATCAGGAACTGCACCAGGATGTTGCGCATCCCGTAGAAACTGAACCGCTCGCAGGCCTCATTGCCGATGATGTACGGGATCTGGCGCGGCATCTTTCCCTGGCCGGCGATGGGGGCGACTGCGTCGTGGCTCATCCTGTAAGGCATTCCTGCAAAACGAAAGGCGCAAGAGTACCGGAACCTGTGCGTGCGAAGCACGCTGCAGGGCTGCATGACAGCCACGCCAAAGCATGGCAGGCGCATGCAGCCCTGCCGGAAGTCACGGAACCTGCACGGCAAAAGCGTAAACTTATCGTTATGCGCCCCCTGCCCTTCGCCCGCATCCTGCCCAGCTGCCTTGCCCTCATGCTGGCCGTGCCTGCGCTGGCCCGGCCACAGGCGCCGCCGGCCGCAGGCCTGGGCACAGAGGTGCGGCAGTTGACCGTCGCCGCGCTGGAACTGCCCAGCCGTGACGAAGGCCAATGGAAGCAGCGCCGCGAACAGGTGCTGCAGCTGCTGACCGATCTGCAGCCGGATGTGATTTCGGTGCAGCAGGTACTGCAGCAGCAAGGGCGCAACCCGGCCTGCTGGTTGGCCAGCCGGTTGCGCTACAGCTGCGATTTCGTCACCGCCGACCCGCCGAGCCAGCCGGTCCGGCACGGCAACGCGATGCTCAGCCGGCTGCCGGTCAGCGAGGACGGGGTCACCCTGCTGCATCCACCGGGCACCTTCAGTGCCGCCGGCATGATGCGCCTGCGCCTGGGCGACAACGACGTCAACGTCTACGTCGCGCGCCTGCGGCCTGAACCCGACGAAGCCAATGCCCGGCAACACCAGACCAGCGACCTGATGACCTGGATCGGCGCCACGGCCGAGGGCATGCCGAGCCTGATCGCCGGAGATTTCTCCGCCAGTACCGTCGAGCTGGTGCGCAGCACGCCCGGCTTCCAGCCGGCCCGGCGCAATCCTGGCGCACCGGCGGCCAGCGGCGGCGGTGCCAGTGGCCATGGGCTGGATGTCCTGTTCCAGGTCAAGCACTTCGGCGGCATCCGCCAACAGGCGATCCTGCTGCCCGCCGATGGCGACCTGCCCGGCCTGCGCCTGGGCGTGATGGCGACGCTGCGGCTGCAGGACGTACCCGCCACCACCGAATGAACGCGCCGCTGCGCTCGCCGGGCACGGCCCGGCGCTACCCCCGTTTCCGGTAGCGCCGGGCCATGCCCGGCGGGTGCGGTCACAAACAAACAAAA
>NZ_JBHZOP010000054.1:0-39532 GCF_042787595.1 Stenotrophomonas sp. YIM B13575
GCCGAGCCCATGCTCGGCTTGCCGCAGCCGAGCATGGGCTCGGCTCTACAGGACCTACGTCACCGTTGCGACGGCCCCCAGTAGCCCAGATCCTTGCGGATCTGCAGGTCACGCACCCAGCTGCCGAACGGCTTGCGACGCAGCACACCCATCTCGCCGGACAGGAAATCCTCCGTCGCGGCGATCACCCGCTCGCTGGACAGGCCATCGCGGTACGGGTGGATGGTATCGGCGTAGCGCACGATCTCCGCCTGCAACGCCGCATCCGGATGCAGCGCGCGCGCCAGCATGGCCGGCAGCTGCTGCGGATCGTCGAAATCGATCATGTGCGGCTTCGGCACGCGGTTGCGGAAGGTCACCACCGGCTTGTGCTGGACGATGAACTCGGAAACGATCGATGAGGTGTCCGACACCAGCACGTCGGCGGCGCGCTGCGCGGCCATCACCTGCTCCGGTTCGATGAAGCGCGCATTGGCGCCGGCCAGCGCGCGGTAGCGTTCGAACAGTTCCGGCGGGCACTTGGGGTGCAGGGTCAGCAGCCAGTAGTGCTGCCCGGCGGCGATGTCGGCGGCGATCTGCGCATGCAGGTGCGGGGCCGCACTCAAGCGCTCGGTGAAGGTTGAACCGAACAGGATCACGGGGCGGCCGCCGGCGGCACTGCGCAGCGCGGCACTGTCACCGCCATCGTCGCGGAACAGCGGGTCCAGCTTCGGCCAGCCGGTTTCGGCCACGGCAAAATGACCCTGCAGTGCCGCGATCTCGCGGAACGGCGCGGTGGTGGCAGGGCCCTGCGTGCAGTAAAGGTCGAACATGCCACGCACCCGGAAGTGGCCACGCGCGCTGTCGCGCTTTTCCACGTTGAAGCCATGGAACAGCTGCACCTTGGCCCCCGACAGGAAGGTCGGCACCCAGTTGGCCGCGCTGAACACCGCCCGCGGGCGCATCGCCAGCGCCTGCTTCAGGCCGATGTTGGGCACGCCGGGCAGCTGGCTGCCGGCCGCACCATCTTCGAACCAGGCCGCCACTTCCTGGCCGGAAGCGTGCAAGGCCTGCACCAACGGGGCGAGAATAGGCAGCGCATAGCGCTCCGTCGCAAACAACAGGTACCCGGCCATCATGTCCTCCACGACCGCTCCCATCGAACGGCCTCGCATCTCGGCCTGCATTATCGCGTTCAACGAGGCCGGGCGCATCGGCGACTGCCTGGCCTCGCTGGCCTTCTGCGACGAGATCGTGGTGGTGGACTCGTATTCCACCGACGCCACGGTGGCGATCGCCGAGGCGGCCGGCGCCCGCGTGCTGCAGCGCCCGTTCGATGGCTTCCGCAGCCAGAAGGCGTTCTGCGTCGAGCAGGCCACCCATGACTGGGTGCTGTGCCTGGACGCCGACGAGCGCATCAGCCCGGAACTGCGCACGGCCATCGAGCAGGCCCGCGACGGCGGTTTTGCAGGTCATGCCGGTTACCGCTTCGCGCGCCTGTCGGAGTATTTCGGCCGGTTCCTGCGCCACGGCAATGCCTATCCGGACCGGGTGCTGCGCCTGTTCGACCGCCGCCACGGTGGCTGGCGCGGCAAGCGTGAAATCCATGAGGCGGCCAGCGTCGATGGCACCGTCGGCACCCTGCGTGGGGACCTCATCCACTTCCCCTACCGCTCGCTGCAGCAGCAGCTGGCCAAGACCGAGAAGTACGCGCGGATGATGGCCGAGCACGAGTTCGCGCGCGGCAAGCGGGCCACCCTCGGCAAGCTGGTGCTGGCCCCGGCCTGGCGGTTCTGGCGCGGCTTCCTGTTCCGGGGCGGCTTCCGCGACGGCTGGCATGGCCTGGTGTATGCCTATGTGCGCGCCAACTACGTGCGGCAGAAGACCATCATGCTGTGGATGCTGGGCAACGGCCAGGCCGTGTCCGATCCGCCACAGCCCTGAGCCTGCACTCGAGCGTGGCTGGACGTTACCGCGCGCTCTTTGCCCGGCGCCGCGCCCCTTCCACGATCGACAGCCCGGTGAGCAGGCCGACGATGGTGACGTAGAAGCTGGCGGTCATCTGGTGCGCGAACATCGACTGGGTCAGCCCGCACAGGATGTAGGACACCACCACCATCACGCCGGCGGCGGCCGGCCCACGGAAGGTACCGTGCCCGCTGCGCCGGTGCAGGCGCACGAATACCCACAGGGGCACGCCATACACGGCCAGCAGCAGCAACACGCCCGGAAGGCCCTGGGTAGCCCCCCACTCGGCCAGATCGTTGTGCGCATGGCGCAGGTGGCAGCGGATTTCCTGCGGGTTCTCGCGGCAGACCGGCACCCGCTTCATGGCCGTGTCGAAGTGGCCGATGCCTACCCCGGTCAGCGGATGATCGAGGAAGGTCTCCCATGCCACCTGCAGGCGCTCGACGCGCGCCCCGGCCGAAGAGTCGCTGTCACCCTGCTCCATGCGCTGCACATCGCTGTGCAGTTCGGACAACCGCACCTGGTGGCGCAGCTCGGGTACCGACAGCAGCAGGGTCGCAGCGATGGCCAGCATGCCGGCAAGCACCGACAGGCGCGCCACGCCGGTGCGCCAGCGCAGGCTGAGTGCCAGCACCACCAGCAGCGCCAGCAGTGCTGCGAACACGCCGCGGCTGCCGGTGAGGATGATGGTTCCGCAACCGGCGGCGGTGCCGACGATCACCAGCGACCAGCGTCGCGACGGCCGGCAGAACACCAGCAGCACCATCAGCATCACCACGATGTCGGCGAGCACGATCGCGTTGGTGGACAGTTCCGCACGCGGCGCGCCACCCAGCACCTGTAACAACGCCAGCGCGAAGGTACCCAGCAGGCCGGCGAACGCACCGCGCCACAGCCAGCGCATGTCCGGGCGCAGCGCGCAGACCCACAATGCGATCCACGGGATGACCAGGAAGCGGGATCGATTGTCGACATCGCGCAGGCCCTGTTCGAACAGCACGACCGACACGATGGCCATCACCAGCACCGCCAGCATCAGCCAGCTGAGGACCTTGATCGGCTGCACGTCCAGCCGCCGGGCCTGCCACAGCAAGCCGGGCGCCATCGCGGTGCTGACCAGCAGCAGCAGCGCGTAGGGCAACAGGTTGATCGGGATGGTCAGCACCAGTGCCGGCATGCAGAACAGGCCGATCTGCGCCAGCCAGTGCGCCGCGCGCGGACGCCTCCCTGCGGGGACGCCCAGCGGATCGCCGATCGTGGATTCCAGGTTGTGCTGTGAATCTGCCACGTCGAAAAGTTTCGCTGCGATCCTGCGGAATGAACGGGGGCGCCGGCACGGGAGACCCCACGCTGACGTTTTACTGCCTTTGGCGCCGCTTGGGCAGTCTGGACAAGCGCAGGTCAGAGTGGTTACTCCTCACGCTGCAATCGCCGTTCACGTTCCCGCTCGTCGGCGCTGGCCACGCACGGCCCCTGCACCGCAGCGGCAGGCACCAGCCACCAACGGCGGCGGTTGGCGATACCGGCCAGTTCGGCGCGACTGCGATCGACGCAGGGCAGCAGCGCGTCTTCGTGGACCAGCAGCCAGCGGCGCTCGGGCGCCAGCTGCTGCCACTGCACGGCCGCAGCCAGCTGAGCATCCCAAGGCTCGTTGAAACCGAAGGTGGCGGCCGGGCGGTCGGCCATCAGCAGATTCTGCTCCTTCCAGGCCACCAGCCCCAGCTCGGCATCGGCGCCGATACGCTGGCCGGTGTGCCGCATCAGGCCGCGCGCGGAACTTGAATCATTCAGCAGCGGATAGCCGATCAGGCTGTACAGCACCCACACGGCAGTGAGCGTCGAGACCAATGCCAGCTGGCGGCGGCCGCGCCCGAACAACAGCAGGCTGGCCGCACCCCAGCCGCCCATCGCCATCGCTGCCCAGGCCAGGGCGTTCATCTCGCCATTGCCGATGCCGCGCGTCTGCATCAGCCGCGTTTCGAAGCCGGGCTTGCCCAGCAGGGCCGCCAGCCCGGCGGCCAACGTGCCCAGCGACAGCAACAGGGTGAACGCGCCCAGCAGCCACTGCACGTCGCGCCGGCGCAGCAGCCCCGGGAGCAGCGGCGCCAACGCCAGGCAGAACATCGGCAGCGCCGGCAGGATGTAGACGTCGCGCTTGCCATTGGGGATCGAGAAGAACAGCACGATCAGCGCCCACCAGCCCAGCAGCAACAGGTAGCGCGCGTCACGACGCTGCAAGCGGCGCCGCCAGGCGGGGATCGCCCACGGCAGCGCCAGGAAGGCCGGAATCCACATCGACGGCATGGTGCCCAGGAAGTACCACCAGGGCTGGTGGTGATCCCATGATTGCGCATAGCGCTTGGCGGTCTGCCGGAACAGGATGTCGTCCATGTAGGCCAGGTACTCGCCGGAGCGGGTCGCCAGTGCGGTCATCACCATCGGTACCAGCCACAGCGCGATGGCCAGCACGAACGCCAGCGGCGCCAGCCAGAAGCGCAGGTCGCGTGCATGCAGCCGTACGCGCGGCCAGTGCAGCGCCGAACCGATCACCGCTGGCACGATCATCAGCAGCGCGATCACGCCCACGCCCTTGGTGATCACCCCGATGCCGGCAAAGAACCAGCCCAGCCACCACCAGCGCCAGGCGGGCCCCAGCAGCAGGTGGCGCAGCAGACCGTAGTTGGCCAGGGTGATGAACAACACCACCAGCGGGTCGATCTGCGCCTTCTTCGCCTGGAAGGTGAACTGCAGGGCGAACAGCAGCGCCCAACCGGCGTACAGGCCAACCTGGCGTGTCCACAGGCGCCGGCCCAGGTCGACCACGCACCACAGCGTGCCGAGGGCGGCGATCAGCGAGGGCAGCAGGAACGCCACACGCCAGTTGCCGACCACGCTGTACAGCGTGGCCTGCCACCACATCAGCATCGGCGGCTTGTCCGAGTACAGTTCCAGCCCACGATGCGGGAACAGCCAGTCGCCGCTGTCCACCATCTGCTTGGCGACCAGGGCGAAGCGCGGTTCGTCCGAGGGCCAGGGATCACGTAGTCCCAGGCCGGCGCCCAACACCAACAGGGCCATCACAACAAACAGCCACGTCTGGCGTGACGCACGGGTTTTCAGCATGGGGGCTCGGACAGCGGTTGGGTCAGGCCTTTTTTAGCAGACGCGCGTAGAAAAATCCGTCAGCATCGTTTTCACCGGGCAGGCGCTGGCGTGCGATACCGTCACAGTCCAGACCAAATGCGTCACCCAGCGCGACCGCTTCCGCATCCGCGTGCCACTTCAGGAAGCCCTTCACCTGGTCGACGTTTTCCGCGCGCAGGATCGAGCAGGTGGCATACAGCAGCACACCGCCGGGGCGCAGCATCGACCAGCAGGCCTCCAGCAACCGGGCCTGGATGCCGACCAGCGCATCGATATCCTCCGCACGGCGATGGAACATCACATCCGGCTGCCGGCGGATGACGCCGGTGGCCGAGCACGGTGCATCCAGCAGGATCGCATCGAACGGCACGCCGTCCCACCAGGCCCCCGGATCGCTGGCATCGGCTACCAGAACCTGGGCACCTTCGCCCACGCCGGTACGAGCGAACGTATCCTTGGCGCGCGCCAGGCGACGGGCATCGATATCCAGCGCCAGCAATCGCAGGCTGGGGTCGCGCTCAAGCAGGTGCGCAGCCTTGCCACCCGGCGCGGCACACGCGTCGAGCACGCGGCTGCCGGTCGGCGGCGCCAGCGCGTCGGCGGCACATTGCGCCGACAGGTCCTGCACCGACAGCAGGCCCTCGCCGAAGCCGGGCAACTGGTTCACCGGAACCGGCGCGGCCAGTCGCAGCGCATCGGCGCTCAGCGTGCTGGCTTCGGCGGCAATGCCCGCCTCGGCCAGGGCCGCCATCATCGTGTCGCGCCCGCCGTGCTGGCGGTTGGCACGCAGCCACAGCGGCGCCGGCTGCAGGCTGGCAGCGAAGATCGCCTCGGCCTGTGCCGGCCAGTCGCGTTCGACGGCCTCGGCCAGCCAGACCGGAAATGCGTCGCGTGCCGGTTGTTCGGGGAAACCCTCGCGCTGGGCCCGGCGCAGGATCGCGTTGACCAGACCCGCCTGGCGTTCACGGCCGAGTGCGCGTGCAGCATCGACCGTGGCCGACAGCGCCGCATGGGCCGGCAGCTCCAGCACATCCAGCTGGGCGAAACCCACCATCAGCAGCGTGCGCAGGTCGGCATCGCGTGCGGACAGCGGCTTCTGCATCCATCCCTGCAGGGCGGCGTCATAGGTGCTGCGACGGCGCAGCACCGCAAAGCACAACGCTTCAAGCAGCGCGCGGTCGCGGGTGTCGGCCAGTTTCGGCAGCGCCCAGGCCAGTTCCGCCTTGAGCGAACGACCACGGGTGAACACCTGCGCCAGCACGCGCGCCGCCAGCATGCGGGTGGCCGCGCCCGGCGCCGCCTTGGCGATGGAAAAATCGTTTGCCTTGCTCACCCGTCAAACCCCCACGCGCAGGTCACGGCGCGCATTGAGGTAGTCGGCAGCAGTGATTGCCTTGCCGCCTTCCCGCTGCAGCACGCGCAGCCGCAGCGCGCCCTGCCCGCAGGCGATGTCGATGCCTTCGCGGCCAGCGGCCAGCACCGTGCCCGGTGCCTGGCCATGCGCCACATCCAGCGCCACCGCGCCGTGGATGCGCACGCGCTCAGCGGCCAGCAGTGCCTCGGCAATCGGCCACGGATTGAACGCACGCACGGTACGCGCCAGCGTTTCGGCGTCCTGCGCCCAGTCCAGCTTTGCCTCGGCCTTGTCCAGCTTGTGCGCGTAGGTCACGCCCTGCTCCGGCTGCGGCCGTGCGATCGGCTTGATGCCGGCGCGCAACAGGCCCAGCCCGTCGGACAGCACCTGCGCACCGAGCTCGGCCAGCTTGTCGTGCAGCTGGCCACCGGTATCGGTGGCGGCGATCGGCAGTTCCTGGTGCAGCAGCACCGGGCCCGTATCCAGGCCAGCTTCCATCTGCATCAGGCAGATGCCGGTCTTCTGGTCACCGGCCTGGATGGCACGCTGGATCGGTGCGGCGCCGCGCCAGCGCGGCAGCAGCGATCCATGCACGTTCCAGCAACCGTGGGTCGGGATGGTCAGCACCGCCTTGGGCAGGATCAGGCCATAGGCCACCACCACCATCAGGTCCGGCTGCAGGTCACGCAGCTGCTGCTGGGCCGCCTCGTCCTTCAGCGTTTCCGGCTGGTACACGGGGATGCCGCGGGCGACTGCTTCCAGCTTGACCGGCGAAGGGGCCAACCCACGGCCGCGACCGGCCGGGCGATCAGGCTGCGTATAGACAGCCACGACCTCGTGATGACGCGCAGCGGCGCGCAGCGACGACACCGCGAATTCCGGCGTACCGGCAAAGACAATCCTCATGGCAACCCCACTTGCAGGATGAAATCGTGCAGGAAAAAAAACGGCGCCGTCGGCCGGCGCCATGCAGCCCGCGCGTCACGCACAGGCGCGGGCCACCCCGAAGGGCGGCCCACAACAGCCATCACGCCACGTGCTTGCGCTGTTTGGCCAGCTTCTTGCGGACCATCTCGCGCTTCAGCGGCGACAGGTAATCGATGAACAGCTTGCCGTCCAGATGGTCCATCTCGTGCTGCACGCAGACCGCCAGCAGGCCGTCGGTGGTCAGTTCCTGCGGCTGCCCCTGGCGGTCCAGGAACTTGACGGTGATGGTGTCGGCACGGGTCACGTCGGCGAAGATGCCGGGCACCGACAGGCAGCCTTCCTGGTACACCTGGCCCCCGTCCTTGGCGACGATTTCCGGGTTGATGAAGACGCGCGGCTCGTTCTTTTCTTCGCTTACGTCGATGACCATGAAGCGCTGGTGCACGTCCACCTGGCTGGCAGCCAAGCCGATGCCCGGGGCGTCGTACATGGTCTCGAACATGTTGTCGAGCAGCTCCTGGAACGCCGGCGTGGTCACTTCGGCGGCATCGATCGACGCAGCCTTGGTACGCAGGCGCGGATCGGGGAACTCAAGGATGGGGAGTAAAGCCATGGCAGTTTCCGGGGTTGGGGCCGGGTTACGCCGGCATACGTCGCAGATTCTAGCTCCAACGCTTGCCTTGCGCCCCGGTTTCTGGACTATAGTGCGCGGACCTGTTGGGGAATCAGGGCTTCACACCTATGTTGCTTCGTTTTCGTACGGTCGTCGCCGCGGCGATGCTGACCGTGGCTGCCTATGCTACCGCCGTGGAAGTGAATGGCGGGCACCCGGACACCTATGTGGTCCGCAAAGGGGACACGCTGTGGGACATTGCAGGACGATTCCTGCAGAAGCCCTGGTTGTGGCCGGAGATCTGGCAGGCCAATCCGCAGGTCGCCAATCCACATCTTATCTATCCCGGTGACGTCCTCAGCCTGGCCTACCTGGACCGGGTGACGGCCCAGCCCGGCCCGCGCCAGGAAGCCCCGGTGACCGGCGTGCCGCTGGCCCAGGTCGAGCCGTTCCTGAAGCAGCTCAGCGTGGTCGACAGCATCGAGCAGCTGCCGTATGTGGTCGGCCTGGAAGACAACCGCCTGCGCGCCACCGGTGGGCAGACCGCCTATGTGCGCCTGGCCGACGCCCAGGTCGGGCAGCGCTGGGCCGTGGTCCGCCCGACCGTGCGCTACGCCCAGCCCAAGCCCACCGAGGACCTGACCGCCAACGGCGATGTCACCCCCGGCAGCGGCAACCTCTGGAAGGCTTTCAGCGCGCCCAACCACCGCCGCGGCATTCTGGGGTACGAGCTGGCACAGGTCGGCACCGGCACCATCACCCAGGTGGCTGGCGGCAAGACCGAAGCGTCGACCCTGGCCCTGGACAACGCCAGCGGCGGCCGTGAAGTGCGTGCCGGCGACCGCCTGGTGCCGGTCGAGGCCACGCCGTACGACCTGCAGTTCTTCCCGCATGTGCCCGCAGCCGGCGTGGAAGGCGTGGACGTGCGCGTGCTGGCGGTCACCGACATGTTCACTACCGGCGGCCCGCGCGATGTGATCGCCATTTCCGCCGGCCGCGCCCAGGGCGTGGACAACGGCACCGTGTTCTCGCTGTGGCGCCATGGCAGCCACGTGGCGCACCGGATGAAGTTCCCGGGGTCCTCGCGCATGGACGACTCGACCAGCACGGGCGCCGGCCGGGTCAGCCTGCCCGATGAGTACGCCGCGCATGCCATGGTCTTCCGCACCTTCGACAACGTCAGCTATGCGCTGGTGATGCAGGGCGTGAAGCCGGTGCGCGTGGGCTACAGCGCGCTGCATCCCGACGCGAAATGATCCAGCGCCGGGCCCGGCCCGGCCTCGGCAGGGTGTGTCGGCCACATCCGCCGGCAACCGCCGGGATACCCTGACAGCAATATGCGAAGGCGCCCTAGGGCGCCTTTGTTGTGTGCGGCCGATAGTCGGTGGATGACTGAGCATGAACATGAGGCGCTGCTGCGCCTGTTGATCGCCGGTGGTTCCCTGGCACCCCGGCGCGCGCTGCTGCAGACCGCCGGCAACGCGGAGGCAGCGTTGGCGCTGGGCGTCGCAGGCTGGCGGGCCCACGGCTGCACGCCGGAACAGTGCGCTGCGCTGGAGCGCCCCGACAGCCGCGCCCTCGCGCTTGCGCAGCGCTGGCTGCAGCAGCCTGATCATCATCTGCTGGCCTGCAACGATCCGGCCTTCCCACCCCTGCTGCTCGATGCACCCCATCCGCCCCTGGCGCTGTTCGTTGCCGGCGATCCGGCCATCGCCTGGCGTCCTGCCGTAGCCCTGGTCGGCAGCCGTTCACCCACCCCCGCCGGGCGTGCCCTCGCCGCCCGGTTTGCTACCTGCTTCGTCGAGGCCGGGCTGGCCGTGACCAGTGGATTGGCGGCAGGCATCGACGCGGCCGCCCACCAGGCGGCGCTGGACGCAGGCGGCTGCACGCTCGCGGTGATCGGCACCGGCCCGGACCGCGCCTATCCCACCAGCCACGCCCGCCTGCAGGCAACAATCGCCACCGAAGGCGCGGTACTCAGCGAATACCTGCCAGGCACGCCCGCACGGCCGGGCCATTTCCCCGCGCGCAACCGGCTGGTGGCCGGGCTGGCCCTGGCCACGGTGGTGGTCGAGGCCGCACAACGCTCGGGCGCCCTGATCACGGCCCGGCTGGCGGCCGAAGCGGGCCGTGAGGTCTGTGCGATACCCGGCTCGGTGCTCAATCCGCGCGCCGCCGGCTGCCACCGGCTCATCCGTGAAGGCGTTGCCCTGGTCGAACGCCCCGAGGAAGTGCTGGAACTGCTGGCGCCGGCGTTGCGCCAGCAGCTTCCGGGCTTGCAAACCCGGCTGGCCACCCCCACTGAACAGGCAGCGCCGGCGGACCTGCCGGCATGCTGGGCGAACGACGCTGACTACCAGAGCTTGTGGCGGGCACTGGAGTACGACCCCATCAGTATGGATTCACTGATCACGCAGTGTGGATTGACGGCGTCGGAGGTGTCCTCCATGCTGCTGGCCATGGAACTTGCGGGGATCGTGGTGTGCGTACACGGCCGCTACTGTCAACGTCCCTAGTTTCTTCACCTCCACAGCGTCGCGCGACGCAGGCCGAGGGGCAATGAAAGAGAGCATCCTGGATGTACTGTTGTACCTGTTTGAACACTATTTCAGCGAAGATGCGGACCTGATCCGTGACCGCGACTCACTGCAGAATGGCCTGATCCAGGCCGGTTTCAGCCCCACTGAGATCAACAAGGCATTCGAATGGCTCGATGCCCTGGCAGCGCAGCGCCCCAGCGCGGCCCAGGCCCGGGTCGACGGCCCGGTGCGCATCTATCACGGCCCGGAGCTGGACAAGCTTGATGTGGAATGCCGTGGTTTCCTGCTGTACCTGGAACAGCACGGCATCCTGGATGCCGGCCAGCGCGAGCTGGTGCTGGACCGGGCCATGGCCCTGGACCAGGACGAACTGGACCTGGACGACCTGAAATGGGTCGTGCTGATGGTGCTGTTCAACCAGCCTGGCGCCGAGGCGGCCTACGCCTGGATGGAAACGCAGATGTTCGTGGACGAGCCAGAACCCCTGCACTGACCGTACACTTGGGGGCCGTGCGCATTCAGGAGCGTCCCCCGTGAGTGAGTGGTTCCATGCCGAAGGCAACCGCCAGCAAGGCCCGTTGCCCTCGGAACAGTTGATCGAGCTGTTCCGTAGCAACCAGATCACCCTGGACACCCTGGTATGGCGCGACGGCTTGCCGCAATGGCAGCCGTTGCGCAACGTGGTCGACGAACTGGGCCTGATCGTGCCCGCGGTTGATGCAGCCGCCACCGCGCCACCGCCACCTCCTGCCGCGCCTCTGCCGCCCACCCTGCCACCCGCCTCTCCGTACGCGACCACGCCGATGGACGCTGCACCGGTGGCGAAGAAGGGCCTGTCCGGCTGCGCGTTGACCGCCATCATCGGCGGCGTTGCCCTGCTGGTGGTGGTGCCGATCCTGGCCATCCTGGCAGCCATCGCCCTGCCCGCGTACAACGACTACACCGTCAAGGCCAAGGTCGCCGGCGCTATCACGGCGCTGCAGCCACTGAAGGACAAGGTCCAGCACTTCGCCGATGATCAGGGCCGTTGCCCGGGCGCCAACGACGCCGGCTTCCCGGCGGCGGACGAATTCGCAGGCCAGGGCCTGTCGGCCGTGCATATCGGCCGCTTCAACAATGGCCATTGCGGTATCGAAGCGACGCTGGCGTTTCCGGGCAAGAGCCAGGATGGCGACCTGCTGTGGCTCGAGTACGACCGCGACAGCGGGCGCTGGGAATGCAGCGGCGAAAGCGACGACAAGTATCTGCCCACGCAATGCCGCGGCTGAGCCGCGCATCGGGCAACCCACCAAGGACGACCCAACAGGGGACATGCAATGACTGAGTGGTACTACGCCGAAGGACAGCAACGCCAGGGACCGCTGGAGGTCACCGAGATTCGCCAGCGTTTCCAGCGCGGCCAGTTGAACCTGGACACCCTGGTCTGGCGCGAAGGCATGGGCCAGTGGGCACCGCTGCGGCAGATGGTGGAAGAGCTGGGCCTGCAGACCCTGGCCGATGCCAGCACCTCCACCGCCGCCGGTGGCTTCGACCTGCGCAACGACTACGCCGCGATCGACAACGGCACCGCGCCCCTGCCGGGCACCGGCGCCCTCAGCAGCTCACCGTACACCGCGCCCGGCGCAGGCGGCGGTGACTATTCGCAGCCGGTGCAGGGCGGTGAAGTGGTCTACGCCGGCTTCTGGAAGCGCTTTGCCGCCTACCTGATCGACTATTTCGTCTTGCTGATTCCCAGCGGTGTGGTCGGTGGTGTGCTGGGCTTCGTGCTCGGCGCCGGCATGGGGGCCACCGGCAGCGGCGAAACAGCGGTGGAAGTGGTCACCCAGCTGATCAGTGGCCTGGCTGGCCTGTTCATCGCCGCCGCCTACTACGGCTGGTTCCATGCCTCCCGTGGCGGCGCCACCCTCGGCAAGATGGCCATCGGCATCAAGGTCGTGCGCGGCAACGGTGATCGCCTGACCCTGGGCCGCAGCATCGGCCGCTACTTCGCCACCCTCCTCAGTGGCCTGACCCTGTGCATCGGCTACCTGATGGCCGCCTTCACCGAGCGCAAGCAGGGCCTGCATGACCTGATCTGCGACACCGTGGTGGTCGACCGCTGGGCCTACACCGACCAGCCGCAGCTGCAGCGCCGCGAGCTGGGCACGGTGACCATCGTGATCCTGGTGCTGGGCGGCCTGCTGGTGCTGGCCGGTTTCGCCGCGATCATCCTCGCTGTCGGCGTCATCGCCAACATGGCATCGTGAGCCGGGATCGAGGGCCAATGCGCCGTCGCGGACGGCCATCCTCACGCCTCCCTGCTTGACAATGGCAGGCCGGGCGTGATTCCTCTAATAAGGTGAAACCTGAACGCCCGGCACAGTCCCGGGCGTTCAGTTTATTGATTTGCCCGTGGCCGCTTCACTAATGCGGCCGTTTGCTCCACCCTAGCGGCCCTTCCCCGCGGCTTACCCACAGACCCTGCTGCCATGCCCAAGCACCTGCTCATCGTTGAATCGCCGGCCAAAGCCAAGACGATCAACAAATACCTCGGCAAGGACTACACGGTCCTGGCCTCGTATGGGCACGTGCGTGACCTGATCCCGAAGGAAGGCGCGGTTGACCCGGACAACGGGTTCGCCATGCATTACGACGTGATCGAGAAGAACGAAAAGCATGTCGATGCGATCGCCAAGGCCGCAAAGGGCGCCGACGACATCCTGCTGGCGACCGACCCGGATCGCGAGGGTGAAGCGATCAGCTGGCATATCGCCGAGATCCTGAAAGAGCGTGGGCTGGTCAAGGACAAGTCGATGCAGCGCGTGGTCTTCACCGAGATCACCCCGCGCGCGATCAAGGAAGCCATCAGCCAGCCGCGCGAGATCGCCAGCGACTTGGTCGATGCCCAGCAGGCGCGCCGCGCGCT
The DNA here is from genome assembly GCF_042787595.1 of Stenotrophomonas sp. YIM B13575. NCBI lineage: Bacteria > Pseudomonadati > Pseudomonadota > Gammaproteobacteria > Lysobacterales > Lysobacteraceae > Stenotrophomonas > Stenotrophomonas sp. YIM B13575. The sequence continues at coordinate 13,431 of NZ_JBHZOP010000054.1, forward strand.
GGACTACCTGGTCGGCTTCAACCTGTCGCCGGTGCTGTGGCGCAAGGTCCAGCGCGGCCTGTCCGCCGGCCGCGTGCAGAGCCCGGCGCTGCGCATGATCGTCGAGCGCGAGGAAGAGATCGAAGCCTTCATCGCCCGCGAGTACTGGTCGATCGCCGCCGAGTGCGCGCACCCCTCGCAGCACTTCAACGCCAAGCTGATCAAGCTGGACGGGCAGAAGTTCGAGCAGTTCACCGTCACCGACGGCGACACCGCCGAGGCCGCCCGCCTGCGCATCCAGCAGGCCGCACAGGGCGCCCTGCACGTCACCGACGTGGCCAGCAAGGAGCGCAAGCGTCGCCCCGCGCCGCCGTTCACCACCTCCACGCTGCAGCAGGAAGCCTCGCGCAAGCTGGGTTTCACCACCCGCAAGACCATGCAGGTCGCGCAGAAGCTGTACGAAGGCGTGGATATCGGCGGCGACGAAGGCACGGTCGGCCTGATCTCGTACATGCGTACCGACTCGGTGAACCTGTCGCAGGACGCGCTGGCCGAAATCCGCGACGTGATCGCCCGTGACTACGGCATCGCCTCGCTGCCCGACCAGCCCAACACCTACCAGACCAAGTCCAAGAACGCGCAGGAAGCGCACGAAGCGGTGCGTCCGACCTCGGCACTGCGCACCCCGGCCCAGGTCGCACGGTTCCTGACCGACGACGAGCGCAAGCTGTACGAGCTGATCTGGAAGCGTGCAGTGGCCTGCCAGATGATTCCGGCCACGCTCAACACCGTCAGCGTGGATCTGTCGGCCGGCAGCGAACATGTGTTCCGCGCCAGCGGCACCACGGTGGTCGTGCCCGGCTTCCTGGCCGTGTACGAGGAAGGCAAGGACAGCAAGAGCGCCGAGGATGACGACGAAGGCCGCAAGCTGCCGGCGATGAAGCCCGGCGACCGCGTGCCGCTGGAACGCATCGTGGCCGACCAGCATTTCACCCAGCCGCCGCCGCGCTTCACCGAAGCGGCGCTGGTGAAGGCGCTGGAAGAATATGGCATCGGCCGTCCTTCGACCTACGCCTCGATCATCCAGACCCTGCTGTTCCGCAAGTACGTGGAAATGGAAGGCCGCAGCTTCCGCCCGTCCGATGTCGGCCGTGCGGTATCCAAGTTCCTGTCCAGCCACTTCACCCAGTACGTCGACTACGACTTCACCGCCAAGCTGGAAGACGAGCTCGATGCCGTCTCGCGCGGCGAGGAAGAGTGGATTCCGCTGATGTCGCGTTTCTGGGGACCGTTCAAGGAACTGGTCGAAGACAAGAAGGAATCGGTCGACCGCGCCGAGGCCAGTGGTGCGCGCGAGCTCGGCACCGACCCGAAGACCGGCAAGCCGGTCAGCGTGCGCCTGGGCCGGTTCGGGCCTTACGCAGCCATCGGCAGCACGGCCGAGGATGCCGAGGACAAGCCCAAGTTCGCCTCGTTGCGGCCGGGCCAGTCGATGCACACCATTTCCCTGGAAGACGCGCTGGAGCTGTTCCTGATGCCGCGCGCGCTGGGTGAGGACAAGGGCGAGGACGTCAGCGTCGGCATCGGCCGCTTCGGCCCGTTCGCCAAGCGCGGCAGCACCTATGCCTCGCTGAAGAAGGAAGACGACCCGTACACCATCGACCTGGCCCGCGCCGTGTTCCTGATCGAAGAGAAGGAAGAAATCGCGCGCAACCGGATCATCAAGGAATTCGAGGGCAGCGACATCCAGGTGCTGAACGGTCGTTTCGGCCCGTACATCAGCGACGGCAAGATGAACGGCAAGATCCCCAAGGATCGTGAGCCGGCATCGCTGACCCTGGCCGAAGTGCAGCAGTTGATGGAAGAGACCGGCAAACCGGTGCGCAAGGGCTTCGGCGCCAAGAAGGCCGCCGCGAAGAAGGCCCCGGCAAAGAAAGCGGCAGTGAAGAAGGAAGCCGCGCCGAAGAAGGCCGCTGCCAAGAAGGCGCCGGCAAAGAAGGCGGCGAAGAAGGCCACCAAGAAAGCGGTGAAGAAGGCCCCGGCCAAGAAAGCCGCCAAGTAGATCCACGCCATGCGTGGATGATCTGCCAAGGTGTGCGGACCAACGGTCCGCACCCACTGCTCCACCCGTTGTGCACGCAGCGGGGGGATAATGAAGGCCCACGCCGGGCCCGGTCGCCGCCATGAAAGAACTCACACTGGACACCGCAGTCGCCACGCTTCGCAGTGGCGGGGTGATCGCCTACCCGACCGAAGCCGTCTGGGGCCTGGGCTGCGACCCTTCGCATGAGGCAGCGGTGCACCTGCTGCTGCGGCTGAAGCAGCGCCCGATCGAGAAAGGCATGATCCTGGTGGCCGCGGAACTGTCGCAGCTGCAGGGCTGGGTGCGCCTGCAGGCGCTGCCCGATGCACGCCAGCGCGCGGTGCTTGCCAGCTGGCCCGGCGCCAACACCTGGATCCTGCCCGCCGGTACGCGCGCCCCCGGCTGGATCACCGGCGAACATAGCGGCATCGCGGTACGTATCAGCGCCCACCCCCTGGTCGCAGCGCTGTGCCAGGCCTGGGGTGGCCCGCTGGTCTCCACCAGCGCCAACCTTGCCGGCGAGCCACCCGCGCGCAGCCGCGAAGAACTGGACCCGCGCCTGCTGCGCCTGCTCGACGGCATCCTTCATGGACAAACCGGTGGCCTGGCCCAGCCCACACCGATCCGCGACGCGCTCAGTGGCAACGTACTGCGCTCCTGACAGATTGATTGCGTCGGCGTTGCCGATCGCGCACGCTGCGCATATGACCCTGCTGCGCCCTGTCCTGTGCCTGGTCCTGCTGCTGCCGTTGCCGGCACTTGCCGCTGACGATGTGCGGGTCTACCGCTGCGTCGGCAGCAATGGTGCCGTCGCCCTGCAGGACAAGCCCTGCACTGCCGGCCGCCAGCAAGTGCGCGACCTGCAACGCCCACGCGACCCGCCGCCACGGGTGGTCAGCACCGACGCCGCAGTGCCCTCACCGGCGCAGGCACCGCCGATGCGCGAGCGCGAGGTGCGCCATGTCTACATCCAGCCGCCACAGCCGATGTACGAATGCGTGAGTGAAGACGGCGACCGCTACACCAGCGACAACAACGAAGGGAATCCGCGCTGGGTGCCGCTGTGGACCACGGTCTGGTATCCGCATGGCCATCCTGGCGGCGGGCGACCCGGACCGCATCCAGGGCCGCGCCCGGCCGGTAGCGGCAGCACCATCGATGCCTCCATCGGTGGTCGACCACCGGTCTATCGTCCGCCGTCGGTGGGCGTCGGTGTCAACGTGCCTGCCGGCAACATTCTGGTTCGCGATACCTGTCACGCCCTGCCCCCCCAGGAAGTATGCGCACGCCTGCGTGATCGTCGCTGGGAACTGGACCGGCGCTACAACAGCGCACTGCAGAGCGAGCGCACCGCGATCAGCAACGAGCAGCGCGGCATCGATGCACGGCTGGCGCAGGATTGCGGCCGCTGAGCCCCGCGCCGGGGGGTGTGCCGCGCGCTTTGGTAGAGGCCCACCTTGGTGGGCGCTTGCAGACAGCAGTGCCAACCAGGGTTGGCAGCTACCAGGGCGTGTGAGCCCTGCGCTGAGGGCTGTGCCCTGCGTTGGTAGACGCCCACCTTGGTGGGCGCTGGCAGACAGCGGTGCCAACCAGGGTTGGCAACTACCAGCGCATCGGCCACGGCTGTAGGCTGCACGCATGATGAGAAAACTGATCTGGCTGGCCATCGGCCTGCTGCCCGGCAGCGCGTTGGCCGATGACATGGTGATCTACCGCTGCATGGGCAGCAGCGATGTTCCCACGCTGCAACGCACCCCCTGCCCCGCTGGTACCCGCCAGCAGATCCAGCGCATCCCTGCGACTGCGCCGGCGGCACCGGTCGCGCCGGTGCAGAACAGCCCCACTCCGCCGCCTGCAGCGGTGCCGACCGTGGACGCCGCCGCCGAGCCTGCAGCCACGCAGCCACGTGAGGGCCGAACGATCATGGAAGCACGCATGGTCGAGCACGAAGGCGGCGACGCCATACTCGACAGCGCGATGCTGCCACGTTCGAGCGACGCCACGGCGATGGATGACAACGCAGCGCCAAAGCCACCGCTGCCGGCGATCTATCAATGCCTCAGCAGCGAGGGAAGCGCGTACCTGCATGAGTACGAAGCCGCACCGGGCCATTGCGAACTGTTGAACGTACAGGGCCTGGGCGGGGCAACACCGGTCAACGCGGCCAGCTGCGAAGTGGTCCGCGATCGCTGCACCGAAGTTGCCGAAGCACAGCGCTGCGGCAGCTGGCAGCAGCGCTTCCGCGATGCACGGGGTCGCGAGCGGTTCGCCGCACCGGAGAATCAGCCGACGGCGCGCAGCGAACGCGAGCGCCTGCAGGCCGTGCTGGAAGCCAGCAACTGCCCGGTGCCGAAGTGAAGCCAGCGAGCGGGCGCCGTCAGAACCCGTAACGCAGGAAGCCGCCATCCACCGCGATGCATTCGCCGGTGACATAGCTCGATGCCGGCAGGCACAGGAAGCCCACGGCCGAGGCCACTTCCTCCGGCTCACCGATGCGCCGCATCGGCGTGCGTGCGATCACTTCCTCGTAGTAATCCGTATCGGACAGCGGACCGGAGGTGCGACGGGTGCGGATGTACCACGGGGCCACCGCGTTGACCCGGATGCCGTCCTCGGCCCACTCCACGGCGAGATTGCGGGTCATCTGGTGCATCGCCGCCTTGGTCATGCCATAGACCACACCACTGCGCACATGGGTCAGGCCGGACACGCTGCCGACGTTGACGATGGCTGACGACGCGTGGCGCGCGAGCAACGGATGCGCGTAGCGCGACAGTTCGAACGCCGAGAACAGATTGGTCTCGAAAATGCCACGCCACTCGTCTTCGGAATACTCGGTGGCGGGCTTGGTGATGTTGCCACCGGCATTGTTGACCAGGATGTGCAGGCCATCGGCGTGGTCCTCGACCCAGTCCAGGATCTGCCGGCGATCTTCGTCGTCGGACACATCGGCGGCCAATGCGTGCACCTGGTGCTGCGGATACACATCCAGCAGCTCGTCGCGGGCACTCTCCAGCATATCCAGGTCGCGGCCGACGATCATCAGATCGGCGCCGAGACCGGCCAGTTCATGCGCGATCGCCAGGCCGATACCGGCGCTGGCACCGGTGATCAGCGCCGTCTGCCCATCCAGGCGCCACCGTTGCTGGGTCATATGTCCTCCGGGGCCGCGCCCACTGTGTTTCGATGCAGCAAGGATACGCGCTCACGAGCGTCCCCCGCCCGTGATGCGACACTTGCCCCACATCCCTCGTGGAGAGCTGCCATGCGCGTCCTGATTCCCGTCCTGCTGTCGGCAGTCGTGCTGGCCGGGTGCCAGCGCCCTGCACCGCCGAATCCGGAACGACCACCGGAACCGCAGGCATTGGCCAAGGCAGTCAATCACCCCCTGGACCGCGCCAAAGGCGTGCAGAAGACCATGGACGAGGCGGCCGAACGCGAGCGCAAGGCAGAGGCCGACGCGCAGTAGATGCCCGCATGCAACAACGCCCGGCCAAGGCCGGGCGTTGTGTGTTCAGTAGATCCACGCCATGCGTGGACATCGCTGATCGGCCATCAGAACCCGCAGAAGCAATACGCCAAGGACTTCACCGGTGCACCGTTGCCCTTCTCGCGGGCCGCGTTCTCGACGAAGCGCAGCTGGGTATCGATTTCCGGCATCGTGCGCGCCAGCATCATCCGGCCCACGCCGGAATCGGCCAGCATCCAGGCGCCGGCGTGGCTGCCGGCGAAGCCGCTGACGAACTGCGCGAACGGCGTCGCCGCCTTCTCGATGTAACGCACGCGGTACTTGTCGGTCGCACCCAGCTTGGCCCGACCGGCAGCGTCAGCCACGGCATCCTTCAGGCCACCGAAGGCATCGACCAGACCGCGTTCCTTGGCCTGTGCACCGCTCCAGACACGTCCACGGGCGACTTCATCGATCGCCTCGACCGGCTTCTTGCGGGCCTCGGCGACACGGCCGGTGAAATCGGCATAACCCTTGTTGATCACCGACTGGATGACCTGGCCCACCGCCGGGTCCATCGGCCGGGTGACATCGAAGGCACCGGCGAAACGGGTGGTGCCGACGCCATCGGTGTGCACGCCGAACTTGTCCAGCGCACGGCTGAAGTTCGGGATCATGCCGAAGATGCCGATCGAACCGGTGATCGTCGACGGGTCGGCATAGATGCGATCGGCGTTCATGCTGATCCAGTAACCACCGGACGCAGCGAGGTCGCCCATCGACACCACCACCGGCTTGCCGGCGGCCTGCAGGGCCACCACTTCGCGACGGATCTGCTCGGAGGCGTAGACCTCGCCACCCGGAGAATCCACGCGCAGCACCACGGCCTTGACGTCGTCATCGTCGCGCGCCGCACGCAGCAGCGCCGAGGTCGATTCACCACCGATGCGGCCGGCCGGCAGATCGCCGCCGCTGATTTCACCGGAGGCCACCACCACCGCGACCTGCGGACGCGAATCAACCGGGTTGCGGCGCGCATCGAGCTGGGCCATGTAGGTGCCGAAATCGATGTTGCGGAAGCCACCGTCGGCGTCTTCATCGGCCACGCCGCGCTCGATCATCAGATCCTCGAATTCCTCGCGGGTCTTCAGCGCGGTCACCAGCTTCTGCTGCAGGGCGAACTTGGCCAGGTCGCCGCCAGCGGCAGCCACACCTTCAGGCAGGGTATCGATACCGGCCGCCAGCTGCGCCGGATCCAGGCGGCGGGCCTTGGCGATGTCGCCGAGGTAGCGCTGCCACACATCGTTCATCCAGAACAGATCGGCTTCCTTGGAGGCCGGCGACGCCGCGTCGAGCACGTACGGCTCGGCGGCCGACTTGTACTCGCCCACCTTGAACAGGTGCACGTCCACGCCCAGCTTGTCCTGCAGGCCGGTGCGGAAGTACTGGCGGTAGCGACCCAGGCCTTCCAGCACCACCGATCCCATCGGGTCCAGGTAGACCTCGTCGGCCTGTGCGGCCAGCAGGTACTGCGACTGCCCCATGCTCTCGCTGAAGGCGACCAGCTGCTTGCCCGAAGCGCGCAGGTCCTGCAGCGCAGCGGACACTTCACGCAGCGAGGCGAAACCGGACGGCTGCAGCTTGTCCAGCTCCAGCACCACCCGCTCGATCTTCTTGTCATCGCGCGCGCTCTCGATCACCCGGATCAGATCGCGCAGCTGCACTTCCTCGGCACCGTTGTCACCAACGGCCTTGGCCAGCGCGCGACTGACCGGATCGGCGCTGTACTGCTCGACCAGGCGGCCTTCCGGCGCGATCACCAGGGTGGTGCGGTCCTGCAGCGATTTGCTGGCACCTGCGCCCATGCCCGCAGCGACGATGAACATCACCAGCACCAGCAGCAACAGGCCGAAGAACACCAGGTTGAGGATCAACCGGCGGGTGAAATTCATCACGTCCCACAGCCCGATGAAGAAGCTGGCGACTGGATTGCGGTTCGCCGGGGGCAGCGGCGGCACGGGTTGGTTCATGGAGCACTCCGGATGGCTTCTTGCCGTGGTGACAGCATAGCCGGTACCGCGTGAGGCAGCATCGGACACAAGTCAGGGGATCGCCGGTCACGGTTGCCCTGGACCGGCGAGATGTCAGGCCAGCGTGGACTGGCCGATGCGCTTGCTGCTGCGGCTCAGGCGCCAGCCCATCAGGATTGCCGCCGCGGTCAGGCCCACGATCAGGCCGATCCACATGCCCTGCGGGCCCATGCCCAAGCCAAGGCCGAGGCCGGCGCCCAGCGGCATGCCCAGGCCCCAATAGGCGAACATGGCGATGAACATCGGCACGCGGGTGTCCTTCAGTCCGCGCAGCGCGCCGGCCGACAGCACCTGGATGCCATCGGGGAACTGGAAGGTGGCCGCGTACAGCAGCAGGGTCGAGGCCAGCCCGGCCACGGCCAGGTCGTTGGTGTAGACACCGACGATGGCATCGTGGCCGAACAGCAGTGCCGCCGCCGACAGCGTCTGCGTACCCATGATGATCGCGTAGCCGGCCCACGCCGCGCGGCGCACGCCGAAGCCATCGCCACGGCCGACCGCATGGCCGACCCGCACGGTGGTCGCCTCGGCCACACCCATCGGGATCATGAAGCACAGCTGCGCCACGTTGATCGCGATCTGGTGCGCGGCCGCTTCATTGGCGCCCAAGCGACCGATCAGCAATGCGGTAACGATGAACAGACCACCTTCCATCAGCACGGTGATGCCGATCGGCAGGCCGGTGCGCAGCAGGTCCCAGATCGCTGACCAGCGCGGCCCTTCGAAGTGCGAGAACAGCTGCAGGTGGGCGAAGCGCTTGGTGAACCACAGGTAGGTGCCGAAGGCGATCGCCTGCAGCCACATCATCACCGCCGAGGCGATGCCCAGGCCTTCGGCGCCCATTTCCGGGAAGCCCAGCTTGCCGTTGGCCAGCACGTAGCCCATCGGCGCCAGTACCAGCAGGCCGCCAAAACCGAGCAGCATGGTCGGCAGCGTCCAATGCATGCCTTCACTGAGATAGCGCATGCAGAAGTACAGCGTCAGCGCCGGGCCACCCCAGCGCACCGCATGCAGGAACGCCGTTGCGCCCGGCACGATGTCCGGCGCGATGCCGAAGGCCGGCAGCAGCGGCGGCACCACGGTGAGGAAGGTGAACATGATCAGGCCCAGGCCCAGCGCCAGCCACAGCGCCTGCCGGAACAGCGGGCCGATCTCGCGCTCACGGCCGGCGCCATGCAGCTGCGACACCGAGGCGGTGAGTGAGATCAGCGTACCGATCGGGATCAGCATCGGCAGCCACAGCAGCGCAGTGCCGATGGTCACTGCGGCCAGGGTGGAGGTCGCATGGTGGCCGGCAATCACGTTGTCGACGAAGGAGATCAGACCGGTGGAGACGTGCCCGAGCACAAGCGGCAGGGCAAGCAGACCGGTAGCGCCGACTTCCTTGCTGAAGCGCGGCGTGGAGGTTGCAGTAGACATAAGGTGCTTGACGCGAACTACGGTTGCGCGCGAAGGGCACAGGCACCGGGTTGCGGCCGGCCATCTTACGCGCGCTGGGCGGTCATTCCCATGACTGCCCCATGAAGGGGACGGAGGGAATCAAGTCGTATCAGGCACAGTCGGGCCAGAAATGACGTAGTTCCCTCCCCTTTTGCTTACTGCCCGGCCTGGCGCTTGAGCCAGGTGTCGCGTTCGGCGGCGGGGACGGTGAGGAATGCGCTGCGTACGCTGTCGCGTTCCTGCGGCGGTGTGCGCTGGGCGACCAGGGCCAACTGCGCCAGCTGCGCCGGGCTCAGCTGGCGCAGCACGGCAAGGACCGCGTCGCGCTGTTGCGGCGGCACGAAGCCGAACAGGCCATGCAGCTTGGGAAATTCAGCACCCAGTTGCGGGCCCAGCCGCCAGCCTTCGCGGAAGGCCTGGTCCTGTGCCTGGAACTGCGTGCGCAGGCGCTGCTGCTGATCGACCGGCAACGCGGCGAAGCGGGCGGCGGCCTGGCGGATGCGTTCGCGCTCCCCCTCTGGCAGTGCCCGCCACGCGGCGTAGTCGCTGCGACGCTGGCGTTGCTGGGCGGGATCGAGCTGCGCGAATGCCGCCGCCGCAGTGGGCGCGGGCGCAGCCGCCGACGGTGTTGCCGAGGGTGCTGGCAGCGGTACGTTCACTGATTGCGGAGCGGCAGCCAGCGACAGCGGCATGGCCAGCAGCAGGCCGGCGAAGAGGTGCTTATTCATCGGCAGCCGAGGTTTCCAGCGCTGCGCCGACCGGCTCCGGGCGGGTCGGCTTGGGTTGTGATTCGTCCACCGGCAACGGGCCACCGGCGGCACTCCAGGCATGCATGTCGGCCTCGGCCAGCAGCGGGTAATCGCGGTCGGCCAGCATGGCGGCATCTTCGCTGGCCTGCGTATCGCTGCCCGCAGTGGGGCGCACATCGCTGGCGGGCAGCGGCTCGACGGTGACCGGTCCGGCCTCGCCCACCACGCCCTCGGGGAGCGGGCCATCGGCGGTTAGCGCACGGCCCTGCCAGTGGCGCCAGCCCAGCGCGGCCAACAGCAGCACCGCCACGGTGATCAACAGGATCACCGGGCCACGCCAGCGCGGCTTGGCATTGGCGCGGCGACGCTTGCCGCTGGCAGGCGCGCGTTCGTCGCGCGGCGGTGCACGCCAGCTGGAAGCAGGCGCCTGGTTGTTGGCCGCTGGCGCGGACGGTTGCTGCAGCTGCTGCAGGCGCTTGGCCGGCAGGTCGCGGATACGCAGCTGCACCTGTTCGGCCAGGGTCCGCCATGCAGCGGCGTCGGGCTGGCCAGTGGCGTCGCATGGGCAGGCCGTGGCCAGCAGGCCTTGGTAGCCCTCCTCGTCGACATCCAGAACGCGGGTGGCGATGCCCTCGTCCAGGCTGCCGCCCACCCGCAGCAGCAGGGCCAGCCGCGGCAGGGGGGCCATGTCGCCCAGCGCGGCCAGCGACGGCGGCCACTGACCGGTGGCCGGCTCTCGCAGCGCCTGGCGCTGGCCCAGCAGGGTCCAGAAGCGGCCGGGCCACTGCGCCATCGGCAGGTCACTGGCGACCGCGGCGAAGGCACGCATCACCGCCACCAGCGTCTGCTCGGCACGGGCGGGGTCACCGCACTGCAGCTCGGCCACGACCAGGGCACGGCGTTCGACGCCACGCAGAAATGCCGACAGCGCGCCGGCCGCGGTCGAGGAAACAGGGGCGGGCACAGCCGTCATCGGTCACTCCAAAGGTCTGCCGGCATGATAGCGGCAGCCCATCGCTGCCCGGCAGGACTTGCGATTGCAGACGCTTTCTGCTGCAGGTTGTGCACAGCACCACGCGGGAACCGGGCCATTCCTCGATGAATGGCTGAATTCACCCTGTTTCAGCAATGTTTCACACTTAAGTTGTTGATTTTAATTGCATTTAAAGTGTGGCTATTTTTTGACCAACCCAAGCGTGAGGCCGTCGCCATCGGCCTCATGCGGCGCCACGAGCCGCTAACGCACAGACTTATCCACAGAAGATGTGGATAAGACTGAATCTCTAATAGACACCGATATTTAGGTGACATTTATGATTCGCCGAAGGGCATGCCAGTCGCATCTGCCTCTGCAATGCGCCCTCGCAGGGGCCGTTACACTGAGCCGATGCTCGCCCCTGAATCCGGCCCTGTCCCGACCCTGCAGGTCGCCCTGCCCGTCCCCCTGCCGCGCCTGTTCGATTACCTGCCGCCACAGGGCGAGGGCCCGACGATGGCGGTCGGCTGCCGGCTGAAGGTGCCATTCGGCAACCGCGAACTGATCGGCGTGGTGGCCGGCCACGGGCAGGCCGAGGACAGCCAAGGGCTGCGCCAGGCGCTGGCCTGGTGTGACATGGCGCCGCTGCTGCAGGGTGAGCTGTGGCAGAGCCTGCAGTGGCTGGCCCGCTATACCCACGCCCCGCTGGGCGAGGTGCTGAGCACCGCCCTGCCCGGCCCGCTGCGGCACGGCGAGCCGCTGCCCGACACCCATCACTGGGGCTGGCAGCTGACACCGGAGGGCCACGCCCAGCGCGAAAAGCTGCGCGCCGGCAGCCGACCACGGCAATTGGCCGAGCTGCTGGCCGAGGCGGTGGTGGACGAAGACGTCCTGTCCGCGCGCATGCCGGACTGGCGGGTGGCCGCACGCAGCCTGGGCAAGCGCGACCTGGCCGAGCGCATCGCCCTGAGCGTGGCACCGCAGCACGCCCAGCCCCTGCCCGGCCCCACCCTCAATACGGAGCAGGCCGAGGCCGTGGCCGCGATCACCGCTGCCGATAGCTTCCAGGCCTTCCTGCTGGACGGGGTGACCGGCAGCGGCAAGACCGAGGTCTACCTGCAGGCGATCATCCATTGCCTGGCGCAGGGCAGGCAGGCACTGGTGCTGGTACCCGAGATCGGCCTGACCCCGCAGACCCTGGCGCGCTTCCGCGGCCGTCTCGGCATTGCCGTGCACGCGCTGCACTCGGGGCTGACCGACAATGAGCGCGCGCGGGTCTGGGCTGCGGCCTCGCGCGGCGAAGCGCGGGTGATCGTGGGTACGCGTTCGGCGGTGTTCATCCCGCTGCCGCAGCCGGGCCTGCTGATCGTCGACGAAGAGCACGACGGCAGCTACAAGCAGCAGGACGGCATCCGCTACCACGCACGCGATTTCGCCCTGGTGCGGGCCAAGGCGCAGGGCGTTCCGGTACTGCTGGGCAGCGCCACGCCCTCATTGGAAACCCTGCACAACGCCTACGCCGGCCGCTATGCGCACCTGCGCCTGAAGCAGCGCGCCGGTGATGCCCGACCGCCGCGCGTGCGCATCCTCGATGTGCGCAAGCGCCCGCTGCGCGATGGCCTTTCCGCCGACGTGCTGGCCGGCATCGGCGAACACCTGCAGCGGGGCCAGCAGGTGCTGGTGTTCAAGAACCGGCGCGGCTATGCGCCGGTGCTGCTGTGCCACGACTGCGGCTGGACCGCGCCCTGCAACCGCTGCGATGCACCGATGACCGTGCATGGCGGTGGTCGTCGCCTGCAATGCCATCACTGTGGTGCGCGGCAGCCGGCACCGTTGGCCTGCCCCGCCTGTGGCAGCCTGGCGCTGCAGCCACAGGGCATCGGCACAGAGCGGCTGGAAGAACACCTGGTCAGTGCCTTCGCCGAGTTCCCGGTGGTGCGCATCGACCGCGGCACCACCGCCCGTCGCGATGCGCTGGAGCAGCAGCTGGCCAAGCTGGGCAACGAGCCCGGCATCCTGGTCGGCACGCAGATCCTGGCCAAGGGTCACGACCTGCCCAAGCTGACCCTGGTGGTGGTGGTGGGCATCGACGAAGGCCTGTTCTCGGCCGATTTCCGCGCCAGCGAAAAACTGGCGCAGCAGCTGATCCAGGTAGCCGGCCGCGCCGGTCGCGCGCGCGATCCGGGCGAAGTGTGGCTGCAGACCCATCACCCGGGTCATCCGCTGCTGGAGACGCTGGTGAACGGTGGCTACCACCCGTTCGCGCAGGCCGAATTGAACCAGCGCGAGGCGGCGGGTTTTCCACCGTTCGCGCACCTGGCGCTGATGCGCGCTGAAGCGCAGCAGCTGGAGCATGCCAATGCCTTCCTGCTGGCCGCGCGCACACTGCTGGGCGAACAGAACGTGGTGGAGGCCTATGGGCCGATGCCGGCGCCGATGCCAAGGCGTGCCGGCTACCAGCGCACGCAGTTGTTGTTGTCGGCAGCGCAGCGGCCACCGCTGCATGGGGTGCTGGCACAGCTGGTGCCGCAGTTGTACGCGCTGCCGGAGGCACGCAAGGTGCGCTGGTCGCTGGATGTGGATCCGACGGACCTGTATTGATCTGGCAGACCGCTGCCGAGCATGGCTCGGCACTACTGTAGAGCCCTGGATGGCTTGGGGTCGGATCCCTTTTCGCAGAAAAGGGCTCTGACCCCGAACGTCGCCCTTCGCTTACGTCATCGGTGACATCACGCCGCGCTGGTACGCCGGGCGCTCGCGCAGGCGTCCATACCAGTCGGCCAGGTGCGGCAGGTCCGGGCGCTGGATCGGCAGCTCGAACCACGCGTAGATCAACGAGCCCAGGGCGATGTCACCCATGGCGAATTTCTCGCCCGACAGCCACGGCTGCGTGGCCAGGGTCGCGTTGGGCAGCGCCAGGAAATCACCGGCACGCACGATCGCCGCATTGATGCGCGCCTCATCGCGGTCGGCCGGCGCGGTGCGCATGATGCCCCAGATCAGTTCGGAGTACAGCGGCGCCATCCGCGAGGTACTCCAGTCCATCCACTTCTCGGCCTGCGCACGCTCCATCGCGTCTTCCGCGTACAGCGTGCCCAGCGAATAGCGCGCACTGAGGTAGCGCACGATGGTGTTCGATTCCCACAGCGGCAGGCCGTGGTCTTCGATCACCGGCACCAGCCCGTTCGGGTTCATCGCCACATACTCCGGCGACTGCGTGCCACCGTGGCTGCCACCCACTTCGATGGACTCGTACGGCAGGCCGATTTCCTCGGCACACCACAGCACCTTGCGGACGTTGCTGGAATTGCGGCGACCCCAGATCTTCAACATGCGGATTTCCTTGCTGGCAATGCGAGCGGCAACGATACGCCTGATCGGCCTGGGTGTGTGCGTGCGCAACGACTGCATTGGGCATTCGCCGGGCATGGCCCGGCGCTACCACATCCGCCTTCGGTGAGCGCCGGGCCAACCCCGGCGGTGCTGCGTTGCCGCGCGTTACCGGTTCTTCTTCGGCAGCGCGCGCACGTAGGAGGATTTACCGTCCTTCTTCAGTTCGAACAGACCGATCGCGGCCAGCAGGTCGCTGAGTTTGCCGTACCCGTAATTACGCGGATCGAACGAGGCCTGGTTGCCGATCTGGCTGCCGACCGGGCCCAGGTGCGACCAGCCATCCTCGCCCTCTGCCGAGGACACCGCACGCCGCAACATCTTCACCAGACGTGTATCGCTGCGCATTTCCGCGCCGCTCTTGCGCGGGCGCGCATCGTCGCTGCCCGCCTGTTCGCTGGGCGCCTGTTCGTTCGATGATGGTTCGTTCGATGCCTGCTCGACATCCTGCACGCTGGCATGGGTCTGGCCCAGCGCTTCCAGATAGGTGAACTTCGAGCATGCGTTGACGAAGGGTTCCGGGGTTTTCTTTTCGCCGAAGCCATAGACCTTCACGCCGTCGGTCAGCAGGCGCATCACCATCGGGGTGAAGTCGGCATCGCTGGACACGATCGCGAAGCCATCGAGGTTGCGCGCGTACAGCAGATCCATCGCGTCGATCACCATCGCCATGTCCGACGCGTTCTTGCCCTTGCTGTAGGCGAACTGCTGGATCGGCCGGATCGCGTATTCGTGCAGCACCGCCTCCCACCCTTTCAACCGTGGGCTCTTCCAGTTGCCATAGGCACGGCGCACGTTGGCCACGCCATAGCGGGCGACTTCGGCCAGGACTTCGTCGATCTTCGAGGCCGGCGCATTGTCGGCGTCGATCAACAGGGCGATGCGCTTTTCCGGTTCGCTCATGGACTCCTCACGGGCAGTTGCCTGAACCCGAGTATCGCCGATCAGGATGCACGCTGACGTGACAAGGACCGGCCATGCGAAGATGCCAGGCACTTCCCCCATGCCCCCCTGGAGTGAGTCGATGAGTCGTGATCGCGTCCCCCACCTGGTCGTTGTCGGCGGCGGTTTCGCCGGCCTGTGGGCCACCCGTGCGCTGGCCCGCGAACGCATACGCATCACCCTGGTCGACCGTCGCAACCACCACCTGTTCCAGCCGCTGCTGTACCAGGTGGCCACCGCGGGACTGTCTGCGCCGGATATCGCCGCACCGCTGCGCCACATCCTTGGCCACCAGCGCAACGTGGAGGTGCGGCTGGGCGAAGTGGTGGCCATCGACAAGGAGGCCCGCCAGGTGCGCATGGCCGACGGCAGCACGCTGGACTACGACAGCCTGCTGCTGGCCACCGGCGCCACCCACGCCTACTTCGGCCATGACGAATGGGCCGACGATGCGCCTGGCCTGAAGACACTGGACGATGCCATCGCCCTGCGCCGCAAGCTGCTGCTGGCGTTCGAACGCGCCGAGGCCGAGCCGGACCCGGCAAAGAAAGCCGCATGGCTGAGCTTTGCGGTGGTGGGTGGTGGTCCGACCGGCGTCGAGCTGGCTGGCACCCTCGCTGAAATCGCCCGGCATACGCTGCGCAATGAATTCCGCCATATCGATCCGGCCAGCGCCAAGGTGCGGCTGGTCGAGGCCGGTCCGCGCGTGTTGTCGACCTTCCCTGAAGTGCTTTCGCTGAAGGCGCGCCGGCAGCTGGAAAAGCTGGGCGTGGAAGTGATGACCGGCACGCCGGTCAGCCACATCGATGGACAGGGCTTCAAACTGGGCGACCAGTTCGTGCCCGCGCGCACCGTGGTCTGGGCCGCCGGCGTCGCCGCCTCGCCGTTGGCGCGCACGCTGGACGTGCCGCTGGACCGTGCCGGACGCGTGCCGGTGCAGCCCGACCTGACCCTGCCCGGCCATCCCGAACTTTTCGTGGCCGGCGACCTGGCCGCACTGAGCCAGGCCAACGGCAAGCCAGTACCGGGCGTGGCCCCGGCCGCCAAGCAGATGGGCAAGTACGTGGCGGAAACGCTTCGCGCACGCCTGCACGACAAGCCCGCGCCGGGGCCGTTCAAGTACGCCGACTTCGGCAACCTGGCCACCATCGGCCGCATGGCCGCGATCGTGCACCTGGGCAAGCTGCAGCTGTCGGGCGTGCTGGCCTGGTGGTTCTGGCTGGCCGCGCACGTGTTCTTCCTGATCGGTTTCCGCAACCGCGTCGTGGTGCTGTTGAACTGGGCGGTGGCGTACTGGAGCTACCAGCGCAGCGCGCGCATCATCTTCGGCGATGATCGGGACGACCGGCGGCCGAAGCGGTAGGTACTGCCGTGGGTGACCTCTCGACCGACACAGTAGATCCACGCCATGCGTGGATGAATTTCTGTGCAGGCTGCATGGAGCGTAGCCACGCGTGGCGTGGCTCTACTGCTTCATCGGGCCGCTGGGCCCCCGCTCATGTCCGGCAGAAATCTTCGCGATAGGTAGTGCCACGGGCACGTCCTCGACCGACACAGTAGATCCACGCCATGCGTGGATGAGTTTCTGTGCAGGCTGCATGGAGCACAGCCACGCATGGCGTGGCTCTACTTCGGCTTTGGGTACCACAGCGCGTTGACGATGACCCAGCGCTGCTCGAAGCGGCCCATGTGGAAGTAGTCGACGAACCACGGCGTTTCCAGCCGCACCGAGGCCGCATTGCCGGTCACGTCCAGCACCGTGCAACGGCGGTCCCATTGATCCTTCGGGGTCTTCAGCGCGCCCTGTTTCGTCAACGCAACCAGTTCTTCCTTCGACATCCGGCGCAGGCCGAGGCGTTCGTCGGGCGTATCACCGAGCACCGCGCGCTTGGCCAGGTCCGGGTGCAGGGAACGGGCGACGCGCTGCGGGTCGGCTTCCAGCTGACCGTCGACGTAGTCGTGGCAGGTCGCTTCGATGGCGGCGATCGTGGCGGCGTCGGCAGCGGGGCTTGCTGCTGCGGAAAGCGCGAACAACAGGGCAACGGCGGACATCCGGGTCTCCAGCGCTGAGAGCTGGGCGATCATGGCATGGCCGGATGTGCCCCATCCACGCATGGCGTGGATCTACCGGCGAAGTTGTAGAGCCGAGCATGGGCTCGGCTCTACAGAACAGCCTCGGCCGGCGCCTGCAGCCAGGCCAGCTTGCGCTCGCGCGGCTGCTGCTTGAGCTCCCATTCGGCGCGTGAGGCCGCTGTCCTGTCCGGGTACTCGCGTACCGCCAGCACCCGCAGCGGCGGGCGTGACCGCGTGTAACGCGCCCCCTTGCCGGCCTGGTGGGCGGCGAAACGGGCCTGCACGTCGGTGCTGATGCCGGCGTAATAGCTGCCGTCGCGGCATTCGAGCAGGTACAGGAACCACGGGCGGGAAGGCGAAACCATGGTCGGATTATGCCGTGCTGCACTGCAGCGGATATACTGGCGCCCGAATGCAGGAGAGAGGCGCCGCGCTGGCGCCCGCCGAAGGCGCAGGCTCCCATGATCGCTCAGGCCGGTGGGCTGGAATCCCACCAACCATGCATTCGACTCGCCGAGCTGGAGAGAGGTCACCGGGCATGCCCGGGACGATCCGCCGAAGGGGCACGCGGCTCACGCCGCTGAACTCTCAGGCAAAAGGACAGCGGGAGCGGCACCGGTCATCGTCATCCCGTCATTGCGCAGGCAATGGCGGTGGTCGCGCATGGCCGGCCCCACCGCGTCCGGAGCCTGTCCATGCTGCTGTCCATCATCTACCTGATCGCCATTTCCGCCGAAGCCATGACCGGTGCCCTGTCTGCGGGCCGCCGCCGCATGGACCTGTTCGGCGTGGTCATGATCGCCTGTGTCACCGCCCTCGGTGGCGGCTCGCTGCGCGACATCCTGCTCGGCCACTATCCCTTGGGCTGGGTGAAGCATCCCGAGTACCTGGGCTTCACCGTGTGCGCGGCGCTGATCGCCACCTGGGTAGCGCGCTGGATGCATCACTTCCGCCGCACCTTCCTGGTGCTGGACGGGCTGGGCCTGATCGCCTTCACCCTGATCGGCTGCTCGATCGCGCGCGAGGCCGGCCATGCGCTGCCGATCGTGCTGATCGCCGGCATGCTCACCGGCGCCTTCGGCGGCGTGCTGCGCGACATCCTCTGCAACGAGGTGCCGCTGATCTTCCAGAAAGAGCTGTACGCGATCATCTCGCTACTGACAGGTGCGGTGTATCTGCTGTTGCTGCACTGGGGCGTGGCCGATGCCACGGCGATCCTGTGCTGCCTGGGGGGTGGCTTCGCCGTGCGCCTGCTGGCGATCCACTACCGCTGGGAAATGCCGAAGTTCGTGTACCACGACGAAGTGCATTGAGCCCTTGAGGGTAGTGCCGGTCGTTGGCCGGCATTTCCGGCTGGGCTGCATGACCAAGGTCACGCGGCGACGGCCCGCGTAAACCGCTACCATTGGCGCCCCGTCGCACGCGCGACGGCATCCAGCCACGCCGCGTCCGCGGCCCCGCCAGACAATCCCCCTCCCCCGCTGCCCGAGGCCCTTCGTGGTGCCGACGGGCCCGCATGACCCTGCGTGCACGCAGGGCGCAGGATGCCCCATGTCTGTCGCCGAAAACTCCCGCTTTCGCCGTGCCCGCCCGCTGCTGGTCGTTGCCGGCCTTGCCCTTGTCGCTGGCCTGGCGTGGTGGCTGTGGCCGCAGGCCGAGGCGGACGGTGGCGAACAAGCTGGTGCCGGCAAGGTAGTGCCGGTACGCATCGCCCGTGCCAGTGCCGAACCACTGGTGCTGCGGATGAAGGCGGTTGGTACGGTCACCCCGCTGCACAGCGTGGTGGTGCGCAGCCGCGTGGATGGCGAGCTGATGCACCTGCATTTCCAGGAGGGTCAGCAGGTCAAGGCCGGTGACCTGCTGGCGCAGATCGATCCCCGCCCCTACCAGGTGAAGCTTGCGCACGCACAGGGTACGCAGCAGCAGAACCTGGCCGAGCTGGAGAACGCCGAGCGCCAGTTGCAGCGCTACCGCGAACTGCAGCGCCAGAACTACGTGTCCGCGCAGGAACTGAGCGACCAGCAGAGCAAGGTGCGGCAACTGCAGGGGCGTCGCCTCAGCGACCAGGCATCGGTGGACGAAGCGCGACTGCAGCTGCAGTACACCCGCATCGTCGCCCCGGTCAGCGGCCGAGTCGGCCTGCGCCGGCTGGACGTAGGCAACCTGGTGCACGCCAGTGACACCGAAGGCCTGGTCACGCTGGCGCAGACGGCGCCGATCAGCGTGCTGTTCACCGTGCCCGAACCAGAGCTTCCCGCCCTGCTCGATGCCGTACAGGCGCAGCCGGCGCTGGCGGTGGAGAGCTGGGACCGCGAAGAACGCCGGCAGCTCGCCAGCGGCACCCTGTCCAGCGTCGACAACCGCATCGATACCGCCACCGGCACGCTGAAGCTGCGCGCGCAGTTCGACAACGCCGATCAGGCGCTGTTCCCCAACCAGTTCGTCAATGTGCGCCTGCAGCTGGGTGAGCACCCCGCTCTGCTGGTTCCCGACGCCGCCGTGCAGTTCGGCAGCCAGGGCAACTACGTGCACATCATCGACAAGGACAACAAGGCACAACGACGCACGGTGGTGCTCGGCCCGGCCGATGACGGTCGCGTTGCGGTGCGTTCCGGTCTGGTGGCCGGTGACAAGGTGGTGATCGAAGGCATCGACGGGCTGGAAGACGGCACCGCGGTGGAGATCATCACCGAGGAGGCATCGACCAAGGCCGGCGCATGAACCTCTCGCGCGCCTTCATCCTGCGTCCGGTCGCCACCACGTTGCTGATGGTGGCGCTGCTGCTGTCCGGGGTACTGGCCTATCGCCTGCTGCCGGTGGCGGCGCTACCGCAGGTCGACTACCCGATCATCCAGATCACCACGCTGTACCCCGGTGCCAGCCCCGAGCTGACCACGCGTACCATCACCGCGCCGCTGGAGCGCCAGCTCGGGCAGATTCCCGGCCTGAAACAGCTGTCGTCCACCAGTTCCGGTGGCGCCTCGGTGATCACCCTGCAGTTCGGCCTGGAGGTGTCGCTGGGTGTGGCCGAACAGGACGTGCAGGCGGCGATCAACGCGGCCGGCAGCTTCCTGCCCGGTGATCTGCCGGTGCCGCCGGTGTACCGCAAGGTCAATCCGGCCGACACGCCGATCCTGACCCTGGCGGTGACTTCGCAGGGCCTGTCGCTGCCGCAGGTGCACGATCTGGTCGACACCCGCATCGCGCAGCGGTTGGCACAGCTGCCCGGTGTCGGTCTGGTCAGCCTGGCCGGTGGCCAGCGCCCCGCCGTGCGCATCCAGGTCAATCCGGGCGCACTGGCCGCCAACAACCTGGGCATGGACCACATCCGCACCGCGATCGCCGCGGCCAACGTCAATCTGCCCAAGGGCAGCTTCGATGGCCCGATCCGCGCGGTGATGCTCGATGCCAACGACCAGATGCGCAGCGTTGCCGAGTACCGCGCGCTGGTGCTGGCCTGGCGTGAGGGCGCACCGCTGCGTCTGGGCGATGTGGCGACCATCACCGACGGCGCCGAGAATCGCCAGCTGGCGGCATGGAGCGGCACCACCCCGGCGGTGCTGGTGAACATCCAGCGCCAACCCGGCGCGAACGTCATCGCCGTGGTCGAACAGGTGCGTGCGTTGCTGCCGCAACTGCAGGCCACGCTGCCGGCCGGCGTGCAGATGACCGTGCTCAGCGACCGCACCGAATCGATCCGTGCGTCCGTGCGCGGCGTACAGAAGGAACTGGTGCTGGCCATCGCGCTGGTGGTGCTGGTGACCTGGGTGTTCCTGCGCAACCTGCCGGCCACGCTGATTCCCAGCGTGGCGGTACCACTGTCGCTGATCGGTACGTTCGCGGTGATGCTGCTGGCCGGCTATTCGCTCAACAACCTCACGCTGATGGCGCTGACCATTGCCACCGGCTTCGTGGTGGACGATGCGATCGTGATGCTGGAGAACATCGCCCGCCACCTGGAAAACGGCGAAAGCCCGCGCGAGGCGGCATTGAAGGGAGCCAGCGAGATTGGCTTCACCCTGGTCTCGCTGACGGTCTCGTTGATCGCCGTACTGATCCCGTTGCTGTTCATGGCCGACCTGGTGGGCGCGCTGTTCCATGAGTTCGCGGTGACGCTGGCGGTGGCCATCGGCATTTCGCTGCTGGTGTCGCTGACCTTGACGCCGATGTTGTGCGCGCGCTTCCTGAAACCACATGCCAAGCAGGCGGCTGCGCCCGACGTCTTCGACCACATCATCGCCCTCTACGACCGCCAGCTGCGTTGGGTGCTGCAGCGCCAGCCGCTGATGCTGCTGGCGACGGTGGCCACGCTTGCGCTCACCGTGGCGCTGTATTTCGCCGTGCCCAAGGGCTTCTTCCCGGTGCAGGATGCCGGCCTGGTGCAGGGCATCAGCGAAGCCCCGCAGGCGATCTCGTTCCAGGCCATGCGCGAGCGCCAGCTTGCCCTGGCCACGGCCATCGAACAGGACCCGGCCGTGGCCAGCCTGTCCTCCTACATCGGCGTGGACGGCAACAATGCCGCCCTCAATACCGGCCGCCTGCTGATCGAACTGAAGCCACACGGCGAGCGCGAGAGTGCCGACGTGGTGATGGCACGCCTGCAGCAGCGCGTGGCGAGGATTCCCGGCATCACCCTGTACCTGCAACCGGTGCAGGAGCTGGGCATCGAAGACCGCATCAGCCGCAACCAGTACCAGTTCACCCTGACCACGCCGGACCTGCAGACGCTGGAAACCTGGACACCGAAGCTGCTGCACGCGCTGCGCCAGTCGCCGGCGCTGCGCGATGTGGCCAGCGACCTGCAGATGCAGGGCCGACAGGCCAGGGTGAGCATCGACCGCGATGCCGCCGCACGTCTGGGCGTGAGTGTGGAAGCGGTGGCCGACGCTCTGTACGACGCCTACGGGCAACGGCAGATCTCCACCATCTTCACCCAGGCCAGCCAGTACCGGGTGGTGCTGGAGGCCGATCCGGCGCGGCAACCGGGGCCGGAGGCGATCAGCGGCCTGCGCGTGCGCAGCAGCAACAGCCAGACCGTGCCGCTGGGGGCGGTGGCGCGCGTCGAGCAGGGGCCGACGGCGCTGCTGCGCAACCATGTCGGCCAGTTCCCGGCGGCCACGCTGTCGTTCAACCTGGCACCCGGCGCATCGCTGGGTGAAGCAGTGGATGCGGTGCATGCCGCGCAGGCGCAGGTGGCATTGCCGCAAAGCATCGAGCTGCGCCTGCAGGGCGCAGCGGCGGCCTTCAGCAGCTCGTTGTCGAGCACGCTGTGGCTGATCCTTGCCGCCGTGGTGGTGATGTACATCGTGCTGGGCGTGCTCTACGAGAGCTTCATCCATCCCATCACCATCCTCTCCACATTGCCCTCGGCAACCGTGGGCGCCTTGGCTGCGTTGTGGGTGAGCGGACGCAGCCTGGATTTGATCGCGGTGATCGGCATCGTGCTGCTGATCGGCCTGGTGAAGAAGAACGCGATCATGATGATCGACTTCGCGCTGGACGCGCAGCGCACGCGCGGCATGAGTCCGCGTGAAGCGATCCACCAGGCAGCGCTGCTGCGCTTCCGGCCGATCCTGATGACCACCTTGGCCGCCCTGTTTGGCGCGGTACCGCTGATGCTGGCCAGTGGCTCGGGCGCCGAGCTGCGGCAACCGCTGGGCTGGGTGATGGTGGGTGGCCTGATGGTCAGCCAGGTGTTGACCCTGTTCACCACGCCGGTGATCTACCTGGCCTTCGACCGTCTGCAGCGTCGCCGCGCGGCGGCACCGGCAACAGCAGACGAGGCCGGCGCATGACCCCTGTGGCACGCCTGGCACAGGCCTGCGTGCAGCGTCCGGTGGCGACCCTCCTGTTGGCGGTGGCGCTGGTACTGGCCGGCCTGCTGGCGCTGCGCCTGCTGCCGGTGGCACCGCTGCCCCAGGTCGACTATCCGGCCATTGAAGTCAGCGCCAGCCTGCCCGGCGCCTCGCCCGAATCGATGGCGGCGACCGTGGCCACGCCGCTGGAGCGTGCGTTGGGCAGCCTGCCCGGCATCTCGCGCATCGATTCAGCCAGCACCCAGGGGCAGACCGAGATCGAATTGAAGTTCGTGCTCGGCCGCGATATCGACGAGGCCGCGCGCGAAGTGCAGGCCGCGATCAACCTCGCTCGCGGCCAGCTGCCCAGCGGCATGCCCGGCATGCCGCAGTACCGCAAGGTCAACCCGTCGCAGGCGCCGATCCTGGCGCTGGCGCTGACTTCGGACACGCTCTCGCCGGGACAGCTGTACGACCTAGGTTCGACCGTGCTGGCACAGAAGCTGTCGCAGGTGCCGGGCGTGGGCGAAGTGCAGGTGGGCGGCAGCGCGCTGCCGGCGGTTCGCGTATCGCTGGACCCGAATGCCCTCAATCACGCGGGCCTGGCACTGGAGGATGTGGCGCAGGCGATCAGCCGCGCCAACGCGGTGCGCCCACTGGGTGCGGTCGCAGGCGCGCAGCAGCACTGGCAACTGGAGGCGCCGCTGCAGCTGCGCCAGGCCGCGCAGTACCGGGAACTGGCGTTGAAGGCCAGTGATGACCGCCTGCTGCGGCTGGGCGATGTCGCCGCCGTCGCCGATGGCGTGGAGGACCGCTATGCCAGTGGCTTCCACAACGAACGCCCGGCCGTCCTGCTGATCGTCAGCCGCCAGCCCGGCGCCAACATCATCGCCACCGTCGATGCGATCCAGGCGCAGCTGCCGCAGCTGCACGCCCTGCTGCCGGGCACGGTGGACATGCGGCTGGTGATGGACCGCTCGCCGGTGATCCGCGCCACCCTGCACGAAGCAGAAGTGACCCTGCAGCTGGCGATCGCGCTGGTGGTGCTGGTGGTGCTCGGCTTCCTCGGCCACTGGCGTGCGGCACTGGTACCCAGCGTGGCGATTCCGGTGGTGCTGTTCGGCACGCTGGCGTTGATCGCGCTGATGGGCTTCTCGCTCAATACGCTCTCGCTGATGGCCCTGATCGTGGCGGCGGTACTGGTGGTGGACGACGCCATCGTGGTGCTGGAGAACATCGCGCGCCATCGCGAACTGGGCGCCGACCGCTGGCAGGCGGCGGTGCGCGGTGCGTCGGAAGTGGGCGCTACGTTGCTGTCGATGAACCTGGCGCTGGCCGTGGTGTTCGTCTCGATCCTGTTCCTGGACGATTTCGTCGAGCGCCTGTTCCGCGAATTCTCGCTGACCCTGGTGGCGGCGATGACGGTGTCGGTGCTCGTGGCACTCAGCCTGGTGCCGATGCTGTGTGCGCGCCTGTTCGTCGATGACGCACAACCGCCCTCGCGCTGGCAGCGCGGCAGCAATGCGCTGTTCGAGCACGTGCGTGGCGCCTATCTGCGCACCCTGCAGGCCAGCCTGCAGCACCTGCGCTGGCCCTTGCTGGCCTTCGTGGCGGTGATCGCACTCAATGCCTGGCTGTTCCAGCAGGTACCCAAGGGCATCGTTCCGCAGCAGGACACCGCACAGCTGCGCGGCTTCGCGCGTGGCGATGACGGCCTGTCCTTCCAGGCGATGCAGCCGAAGATCGATGCCTACCGCAAACTGCTGCTGTCCGACCCGGCCATCGAGGACATCATCGGCTATATCGGTGGCAGCAACGGGGTCAACAACGCCTTCATCATGATCAAGATGAAGCCGCTGGCCGAGCGCGGCGTCTCCAGCCAGCAGGTGATCGACCGCCTGCGTGCACGCCTGCCCAAGTTGCCTGGGGGCAACCTCTATTTGTGGGTGGACCAGGACATCCGCCTGGAAGGCGCCGGCAGCAGCGGCAAGTACGAGTTCCAGTTGCTGTCGGCCGATACCGCGCCATTGCGCCAATGGGCACCGAAGGTCGCTGCTGCGCTGCGTGGCCTGCCGGAACTGGTGGACGTGGAAGCGCAGGGCGAGGCCGGCATGCGCCAGGTGATGCTGGACATCGACCGCGAGGCCGCCGCGCGCCACGGCGTGGACCTGCGCACCGTGGCCAACATGCTCAACAACGCCTTCAGCCAGCGCCAGGTCGCCACGTTGTACGACAGCCTCAACCAGTACCGGGTGGTGATGGAGCTGGACCCGAAGCACACGCAGGACCCGGGCACGCTGGCACGGTTGCAGGTGATCGATGGCGGCGGCCAGCGCATTCCGCTGTCGAGCATCGCCAGCTGGCGCTACGGCATGGCGCCGGACCGCGTGTACCACAGCGAGCAGTTCGCCTCGATCTGGATCGAGTTCGCGCTGGCTCCGGGCGTGGGCCTGGAGCAGGCCACGCAGGCCATTGATGCGGCGATGGCCACACTGATGCTGCCGCGCTCGGTGCAGGCCAAGCTGTCCGGCGAGGCCGGTGGCCTGGAGCAGCTGCGGTCGCGCCAGTTGTGGCTGGTGCTGGGCGCCACCCTGGCGGTGTACCTGGTGCTGGGCATCCTCTACGAGAGCTTCCTGCAGCCCCTGGTGATCCTGTCCACGCTGCCGTCGGCCGGTATCGGTGCGTTGCTTGCGCTGTGGCTGTTCGGCAACGAACTGAACCTGATCGCCCTGCTCGGCCTGTTCCTGCTGGTGGGCGTGGTGATGAAGAACACCATCCTGCTGGTCGACTTCGCGCTGGCCGGCGAGCGTCGCGGGCTGAGCGCGCGCGATGCGGTAATGGAAGCGGCGCGATTGCGCCTGCGGCCGATCCTGATGACCTCGCTGGCGGCACTGCTGGGCACGCTGCCGCTGATGCTGGCCAACGGCGAAGGCTGGGAGCTGCGGCAGCCGCTGGGCATCGCCATTGTCGGCGGGTTGCTGGTCAGCCAGTGGCTGACGTTGTACACGACACCGGCGATGTATCTGGCGCTGGCGAGGATGCGGGCGCGACGTTGAGCGGGGCGGCTTCATCCACGCATGGCGTGGATCTACTGACTAGACGACACCGGCGATGTACCTGGCGCTGGCGAGGATGCG